>JARRJE010000147.1:0-5424 GCA_037379765.1 Deltaproteobacteria bacterium | reverse complement strand
GCTCGGGCACAGTGATTCTGCGCCCTCCTTGCTTTTTCTTTCAAAAATGTTTAGCTATGCTGCCAGATGGATTCTGCCAAGGACCTTTCTCTAGAATTTGAGCAAACGGCTTTTCTTTGGATGCTCTTTTTACTGAAGGAATTATATCCATGCTGAAAAATATAATCGCCAACCTGCTTTTGTTGTTTTCATTCGCTGCTCTTATCTCTTGCGACTTTGGCGACCTCACGCTGACTGCGCAATTCAACGAAATCGATTCCCTGGCAACCGGCGACCGGATACTTTACCACAATGAATATATTGGGGATGTGGAGAAGATATCTCGAACCAACGAGGGACATTACGCGGTGAAACTCGATATTGACTCCGACTATAAGAAACAGCTTACGGCGTATTCGATATTCTATATCGACAACGACCCAGACCGCCCCAACCAGAAAGCGGTGTTCACCGAGCAGTCCAAACCGGGCGGCATTCCGCTGACCGACAACAGCGTCGTCGTCGGCCTGGATCATCCTCCCTTCCTGAAGCATATGCTGGACGATCTTAATCGCAAAACGGAGGAACTGGCCAGCGCACTGGCTGAGAAAATAGGCTTGGCTAAGGAATCATACAAGGAACAATCGAAGGAACTGACCCGACAGCTTGAGGAAGCTCTATCCGAGATCGAGAGGAAATTGGGGGAACTGGAAAAGGAGGTGCAGACCGCCCCCGACAGCGAAGAGGCCAAGACGCTCAAAAGGAAACTCGACAAAATGATCGGTGATCTGGAAACCACCCTCGGAGAAGCCGCGACCACAATCGGTCAGGAACTCTCCGACAGTCTGCAGAGGTCTCTGGAAAATCTCAAGCACAGGCTCGATGAGCTGAATCGGGGAAATCAGCCTTCTTTCCAGCAGGAAAGGCAGAAAGGTGATGATGGGATTGAAATTTAATAGCAGTCGCGAGAGTGAGCCCACTGCCCAAATCTTGAACGGGAGGGGACAGTCGCCTGCAGGTGTTTTCCATGCAGGCTTATACCCTTTTAGAGCAAGCAAGGCAGTTAAGGCCGGTGTATGCTATACTCGCTGCCGACCTTGGGCAGGGTGAAATAAAATGTGGTGCCTTTGCCGGTCTCTGAATCAACCCAGATACCGCCGCCGTGACGCTCCACGATTTTCTTGCAGATCGCCAGGCCGATGCCCGTGCCGGGATATTCTTTTTGGGTGTGGAGGCGCTGAAAGATTTTAAAAATGCGCTTCTGGTGCCCGGGATCGATACCGATGCCGTTGTCCTGCACGGCGATCTGCCATTTCTCCGCCTTGGGTGCGACCCCGATGTGAATCTCCGGTTTCCGGTCCTTACAATAGGTGATCGCGTTGGCGATGAGGTTCTGCAGAAGACGGACGAGCTGACTGCGGTCGCCTCGGACCACCGGCAACGGATCGTGGGTAATATGGGCATCGGTTTCTTCGATCATAAAGTGTAGGTTTTCGATCACCTCCAACCAGATCTCGAACAGCGGCGTCGGCTGCAATGTCTGTTTCTGCCGCTGGATTCGCGAATATTCGAGGAGATTGCGGATCATCCGGTCCAGGCGATCGGCGCCATCCACTGCATAATTGATGAATTCATCTCCTTTGGCATCCAGCTGGCCATGATATCTTTTCCGGACTAGGGTTAAAAAGCTGGAAATGGTTCGCAATGGCTCTCGCAGATCATGGGAAACTATATAGGCGAACTGCTCCAGTTCCTGGTTGGAGCGGGCCAACTCATGGCGTTCCCGTTTCAACTCCTCCCTGGCACGCCTTTCTTCCTCTCTGCTCTGCTTCAAGTCCCTGAATAACAGAGAATAAGGATGCTTCAGCCCGGTATCGATAATGGCGAGGTAGATGAGATAGAAAGAGAGGATTTTGAACAGGTGACCGACAAAGTTGCCCCAACCGTAGACGCTGCTATAAGTGGTAAACGTTAATTCGGCAACCACGCTCAGCAGGATGGAGGCAATGAGAAGCTTGAGCACGCCGGACTCGAATTGCCTGCGGTGGTATAGAAGAAAGACAATCGCTGACAAGAGCAGGAGACAGATCAGATACTCACTGCCGATTTTGAATGAAGTCAGCCCCTGACCGGCGATGTAACAAGCTGGGAAAATACCCCAGAAAAAAATGGAGCCGATGATCAAAGCAAATGCGAGGCCGAATCCGACAAGGGTCAACCCCGGGCGCAATCGTCTTTTCAGGAAGATAGGAGCGGCGAATAAGGTCACACTCTCCATGTACCTGGCCGCGATCCACAGTTGGGTCGCCTCATCCGCTTGATAGCCGGACAGTATCCCCATCCCTTTGTAGGCCAGGGTATGGAGCAGATCGATAGAGCCGACAAAGAGATAACCGATTCCCACGAAGAGAAGATAATCGTTGGGCAGCATTGGGCGCGAGGTCCAGGCAAACATGAAAATACCGCCCGCGATGACGATGCTGAAGATTTCAGCGAGGCCATGAAAAAGAATATAATTGCGGGATGCCACTAAGCCGAGCAGCCCGAAGACAAAAAGCCAAAGAAGAATGTTACGAGGGTATTTGCCGAAAAACAGATCTTGCATTGAAACCTACTAAAAAGTCGGCAGGAAATAAGATGGATAATTTCCCCAGGATGTAGAAACGGAGAGACACTTCCTAACGCATCATCCAGGTCTTGACGATAAGATATTTTCAGTTCGGCAGCCATAAATTTGAGGGTCGCGCCTCTATTTAAAGCGCTCGGTTGAAATGGCAAAGGATAGCTGCCCGGATGAGACTGTCGGGAACCCTTTGAGGATTTAGCCGTCGGCCTCGCCAAAAGTCGTTATGATCAATCCAACAGCTTTTCCTTTTTAGGGCAATGACCCCTAAAGAGAAAGAGAACAGGATTTCCAGCTTGAAAATCCCTTTTCATTTCCGCCGAGGGAGCCGAAGTAAGGAAGGGCGAGAGGTTCGGGAGGCGGGTTGTGAGCCGGCGGGCGGCCTGAATGCCAGCACGGCGTACCCCATCAAGCCCGCTACGGCCCAGAGCAATTGCCCCAGCCGTAGCATCATGCCGTAGGTCATGCCCTCTACGGCCTTATAGCCCACGGCGGCAAAGGTTACGATGCGGCTGGCTTCCAGGGTGCCGATATTCATGGGAACGGCAAAGACCAGGAGGTCGAACCACAATCCGAGCGCCCACACGCCAACCACGACGGCTGGTGAGGGATGCTGGTGGACCAGGACAAAGAAGAGCCAGGTCTGCAGAAGGGCGGTTGCGAAGCCAGCCATGTGCCAGAGCACCGCCAGCACAAAATCTCGTCGGCGGTCGCGATAGAAGATCCGGAACGCCTCGTCTACGGCGGAAGCGTTTTCGGCAAGCTTTCGCCACCGGGAGCCGCCCAGGCGCCGGGCGGCCAGCCAGCGGAAAACGGCGCCGAGCCGGCCGTACTTTTGCAGCAGCAGAAAAGCAAGAATGCCGGCGGCCATGAGGCAGCCGGACAGAAGCATCGCCGCCTCCAGCGCCGCCGGTAACTCGACGCGCCACAGGAGAAAGCAGGCGCCCACCATGACCAGCGCCAGGTGCGCCACTGCCACGCACGCCTTGTCGACCAGCACCGAGCTGACTGCCTCCTCAGCGTGGTCGGGAGATGCGATCAGCGCCATGCGAGCGACATCTCCGCCGAGCATGGCGGTGGGCGTGAAATAATTAATCGCATAACCGGCCAACCGCATCCAATAGAGCTGCACGAAGGGCCGGGAACGGCCTGGAGAGCTGAGACATCGCCACCAGGCCCTGGTACGGAAGGCCTCCTCCACACCTTCGGTCATCAGCAGGGGAATCAACCCCCAGCCCAACGAAGCCAGCCCTTGCCACACCTTGGCGGCGCCCACTGCGCGTAGCATCCACATCAAACACACCATCCCCAGGGTTAGCAGCGCGATGTGGAGTCGTTTGAGTGTCATTGGGTATCGGCAGGAACGGCGGGGAGATTTTCCCTTGCCCTAACCTATGGTAGCATGCACCGGACAGGTCATAGAAGAGTGAGCCGCCCCCGCCGGGGCGCGGAAGACGCCGGTGGCCTGAGACTGGCCCGCGGCGAAAAGAAAGGCCGAGATCCTCGTGGCCCCCGGCGCCAGGCTGAAACAAATCGGCGCATAATCTCTTTGCTCGTGCCTAACTGTGTTCATTGCTTGTATTCAGATTTTAACCAGTTGAGAGCCGGTACTTGGCCGGCAGGTGGAAGTATAGATTGGCAATGGAGGCCGTGGACTAGACCGGGTGTTTCAGCTCTGAGCAAGGGGCAAATGGCGGGAAAGCTATCCAACCATAATGATTTGGATTCTTAGGGCGGTGTATGGAGGCTGCAATTGCCGTGGATTGGTTCTAGGCAGGGCAAAAAAGATGGTTGAGCCCTTTCGACCCGATTCCAGCCTGGCAGCCGAGCGGGTGCTGCTCCATGCCGGGGCATGCATACTAAGCAATCGCTGAAAGAAAAAAACGCTGGGAATAACCCTCTTGGGTATTTACAAAGAACCTACCCATTTTCATGTTTAAACCTCAGTTATTCCAATAAGCGTCTGGTATCCCAATAATCGTCGGCATCTGCGAATGTGGCAAGCTGGCGGACAATCATTTGGAGTTCCTGAGATTGTGTGGCAAGTTCTTCGGCGGCACCTGCAGATTCTTCTGAGTTCGCAGCAACACGCTGAATCAGCTCGTCCAGCCGATGCATCGACGAATTGATCAGACCCAGACCTTGAGACTGTTCCACAGATGCTATCTGAACTTGAGACACCATAGACACGACACGTTTTGAGCTGATATCAATTGTCGTGAACTCTTCAGCGGCCGTCGAAGCGAGCTTCGAGCCATCGGTCACGCTCTTCACCATCTGTTCGAGAAGTACGGTGGTTGTTTTTGCAGCATCCGCTGAACGTTTCGCGAGATTCCGTACTTCTTCGGCAACAACTGCAAAGCCAGCGCCCGCAGACCCAGCCCGTGCCGCCTCAACAGCCGCGTTCAACGAAAGGAGATTAGTTTTAAAGGCGATTTCATCGATCGTCTTGATGATCGTTGTCGTCTTTTGGCCTGTTACGAAAATAGTTGTCATCGAAGTTGTCAGCTCTTCCATGGCATGGTTCGCCGCGGCAATGACCTCTTGCAACTCATCAAGAACTATTTTCGCCGTCTCGGTTCGTTCGACATTCTGTGCGGTCTGCGAAGACAACTCTTCCACAGATGCCGTGGTCTCTTCAACTGCGGCCGCTTGCTGGCTCGCATCGTCTGCGAGCGTTGCGCTTCCTGAAGAGATTTCCGCTGTTGCCGCAACTAACTGTTGGGTAGCGGCAAGAAGTGACTGTGACATCGTTGCAAGGCGGCGGTTGACATGCTTCGTGATCAAGAGGCCGAGGATGAGCACAAAGAGGAAAGACACGA
>JARRJE010000146.1:0-5444 GCA_037379765.1 Deltaproteobacteria bacterium | reverse complement strand
GTGATCAAAAACGATGGTGAACTGGCGGCATACACTACGTATAACATCACGGCCCCGGTGGCCCGGCCGAACGTCCCGAGCCAGGCAAGCAGCGCCGTGACCCCGGGCACCGACGTCGTCATGTGCCTTTCCTGCCACATGGCCCATGCCAGCCCGTACGACAGCCTGTTGCGCTTCGACTACACCAAGATGGTCGCCGGCAGGGGCAATGGCGGCACGGGCTGCTTGGTCTGCCATTCCGCTAAAGGGCGCTGAGCGGGATGTTTCTGAAGTCCCGGGACCCTTTCAAGCAACTTCGGTCTAATTATCTGTTTTTGCGTTCCATGAATGAAGTTGCTTCGCGATAAATCGCCGCCTCGGGCGGCGTAGGCTGCTGAACAGCGTTCACAAGTGCTTTTGAAAAAGTCGAGCTCAGCACCTCCATCGAGTTATTCCCCCCTTGCAATCTCTCCTTTTTGTGTGGCGGTCCTGTAACTGTAACGAGTTATTGCGAGTTCATCATAATTGGCTATATTCCTATCTCGTATAGGTATTTGGCCAAATAAATCATATCTCTGTGTCCCGGGCGGTTTTGTCCAAGATCGGAGCTCACTTGGGAAAAATGTATGTTTTTCACGAAAAGAAGCGTGGGCCTAATTATTGCAAGAATCACGGAGTGACTTAATGCAATTTTTTGTGAGGTTGTAACTTGCTGAATTTCCAGTCAGCAAGATAGGTCGGGCTGCTTTTTGCGAGATTATCAGAATTGGGGGGAGTGAGAATGGGCAATTGTGAGAAAGCACGTAAGGCTTTCCTATCTGCTTTAGCGTTTTTTATCTTGTTTTTTCTATCAGCCCCCTGGTGCTATTCAGCTACAATTTACGCGAGCGTCGACGGCGTCGGCGGCACCATTTCTCCATCCGGGTCGGTCTCTGTACCCGACGGCGGCAGTCAGCAATTCACCATCACCCCCGAGCAGGGTTACGATATCCTCGATGTCGTCACTGACAGCGGCTCCGTGGGAGCGGTCTCTTCTTATACCTTCACCAACGTGACCGCGGACAATTCCATCACCGCCTCCTTTCAGGTGGCCACCTTCCCAACCGCTTCATTTTTTGCCGATCCGGCCAGCAACGTCGCCGGCGCCCCGGTCGCCGTGCGATTCACTGACACCTCAGCAGGCAATCCCACTTCCTATCTCTGGGACTTCGGCGACGGTGTGACCAGCACCGACCAGAATCCGATGGTTGCTTATGATGAACCGGGGACCTATTTGGTAACCCTCACGGTTACCAATGGAGCAGGGACGGATTCGGTAACCGCGGATTATATCGTCACTGAATGCGCCAATCCTTCTCCGGTCATGCTGAACAGCGTTCCCTTCAACACCGTTATGGATGCCTATTACAGCGCTCTTCAGGATGGCCTGAATAATATTAGGATATTGCTCAAGGCCGGGACCTTGTCCGAAGAAACTTTATTATTTGACGCCGACGCATCGGTCCAGCTCGAGGGCGGCTACGACTGTTCTTTCCTGAATAACTACATGAGGACGACCATACCCGGCTCCTTGACCATCGCCAGTGGCTCGGTGACTCCTTCCAACATCGTGTTGTCGTCACCTCCCCCATGCACCCCGGGCGACCCCAATAACTTCCCCGGCAACCCGGAGATTTGTGACGGCAAGGATAACAACTGCAATGGCCTGATCGATGACGGACTGACCTTTGATGCCGACAATGACGGTTTCACTGCCATCGGGTCTTGTGAGGGCAGCGCCGATGACTGCGATGACAACAACCCGAATGTCTATCCGGGTGCCCCGGAGATTTGTGACGGTCTTGACAACAACTGCGACGGCCAGATTGATGAAGGGTTGACGGCCGTTGACGCCGATGGGGACGGTTATTCATCCATCGGATCCTGCGGCGGCAGCGCCGATGACTGCAACGACGATGATGCCAGCATTCATCCCGGGGCCACCGAGACCTATGGGGATGGGATTGATCAGGATTGCGACGGCAAGGATGTGGACCCGACCAACGAAGCGGTATGTTTCGGTTGCCATAGCGTTGTAATAGTTAACCGGGCGCATACCTATGTTTCCCCCCCGGATTCCAGTTGCGCCGGTTGCCATGCCACGCTGGTGAGCAACGTCTTGCCAGGGCACTACGGAAGGACGGTAAGGACGGACGGCAACAACATGACTGCCGGTGACGTTATCGGCTGCCTGTCATGCCACGATAAACATCCTAATGATTACTACACGATCAACGGCGCGAATATCGTCTGGGCCAAAGTGGATGCTGTGTGGGCAGTCGGTGGCACCGTGACCTGCGACACCTGCCATGAGAACCGGGCGGCAGCCCATGACGCGGCACACAACAACAGGGTGATCCTCGAGCTGTGCAGTCACTGTCATACCAGCGATACCACGACGCTGGGTCAACCTGGTAGCGGCACCCTGACCAGCCAGGCGGACGTGTATGCCCTCCACCGCTCGAACTGTAACACCTGCCATGGCTACACCACCCCCAGCTCTGCGAATAGTCCTGATCCGGCCACCGTTTCTCTGGCGATCCAGGCCGGCCTTAACGGCTCCCAGATCGACTGCCTCGTTTGTCACGGCGCGGCCTTCGACACCATTCACGCTTTTCTGTCAGGCCACTACAATCTGGTACGGGTGGGCGACACGGGTTGCGGCAACTGCCACCAGGATGCCCCGCCGCTGATCGACCCCACCAACCCCAGGGTGCATCAGGACTGTACCAATTGTCATGATGCCAACTTCAACACCATCAGCCTGGCGGCAGGGAAAACCTTTGATATACAGGGGGACTGCACCACCTGTCATACGGCCACCTTTTATGATATTCATCCCCCGACCATCGATCACAGCAATCTGGTCACCACCAACGGGGCCTATTGCGCCAATTGCCACACCAGCACCGCCTTCATCGATCCCAATGACCCGAAGGTGCATAACTCCTGCTCCACCTGTCACGATGACCAAGGACGCCTGATCAGTCTGGCCGCCGGAAAGTCCTTATTAACGGCGGGTAACTGCATCACCTGTCACGGGGATGACTTTACAACCATCCATCCGGATACCGTGGATCATTCCGGACTGGTCAAGGTCGATTCCACCGGTTGCGCCAACTGCCACAGCGATCCGCCGCCGCTGGTCGACCCCGCCGACCCCATGGTGCATAACGCCTGCTCTACCTGCCATGCGTCGAACGGCGACCGGATCAGCCTGGCGGCCGGCAAATCCTTTGCGCAGGACGGCAACTGTACCACTTGTCATACCGATCCGTTCGGCACTATTCACCCGGCAACCGTGGACCATAGCGGTATTATCACGACCAACGGCATATATTGCGGTAATTGTCACAACAATCCGCCGCCGCTCGTCGATGCCACGGATCCGAAGGTGCATGACTCCTGCTACACCTGTCATGATACTGGTGGGAATCTGATCAGCCTGGCCAGCGGCAAATCCGCCCCGGGCAACTGCGGCACTTGCCACGGCGACGTCTTTACAACGATCCATCCGGACACCGTGGATCACAGTCAGGCCATTCAAGTTTCCGCCAACTGCGGCGAGTGCCATACCAGTACGGCTCTGGTCGATCCCAATGACCCGACCGTCCATGACGCCTGCAGCACCTGCCATGACCCCGATGGAACACTGCATAGTCTGGCTGCCGGCAATACCGCACCCAACGAGTGCATCACCTGTCATGGCGAGGATGTCAGCCAGGCCCATTCGACATTGCATGCCGCCTCGCCGGGAAGCGACTATGTCGTTCTTTGGGTGGCAGGTTCGCACGACTCTTCGATGGTAGGCGACGGCAAGGTATACGTTGCCTGTCAGAACTGTCACAACACCGGGGCGATCGGAGTCATGCATGCCAATCAGTGCGCCACATGTCATCCATCGCCGGTCGACACCCTTGGCGGCGCTTATGGGGGAGGATGTCAGCAGGGCGGCTGCCACTCGACCTACCATTCCGGTGCGAGCGCCGGGCATGCTACTGTCGAGGATCAGTGTATGGCTTGCCATGGTACGGGATTGAACAACTTTCCGCCCCTGGCTTCCTCGTGTGCCAACTGTCATTCGATTTTCGATCCTGCGGACTCCATCCCCCCGGTCACTACCTCTAATGCGCAATCCTCTTATGTGGGAGCAGCTATCATTGACTTTACCGTGAAAGAAGGGGGTAAGGTTGGGGTTGGCAGAACGTTCTACCGGGTTGATGGAGGTGAGACGCAGATCGGCGATCCCGCTTACATCAATGCGCCCGGCAGCCATACCCTGGAATTCTGGTCGGTCGACCAGGCGGGCAACGTCGAATCACCGTCGCACACGGCGGCCTTCACGATCTCACCGGACACCACTCCGCCGGTGACGACGGCCGATGCCCAATCGTCCTACTACTATCCGGCAGAAATAACGTTGACCGCGACCGACAACGGCTCGTTTGGGGCGAAGGCGACCTACTATACGCTCAACGGAGGCTCGATTCAAACCGGCAATTACGTCTATGTGCCGCTGCAGGATGGCACTTTCAGCTATACCCTCCAGTACTGGTCGGAGGACTGGGCCGGGAATGTGGAGGCGAAAAATACGAAGACTTTCACCGTCACCGGCGGCACGGGCACGATCCGACTGGTGTGGGACAATAGCGATAGCACCGGCTCGCCCTGCACCAATGACCCTGGGGCCAAGGCGAACTGGACCATCCGGAGTGGCACTGCCGACGGGGCTATCGTGGCCAGTGGCTCCGGTGCGTGCCCCGGCTGGAGCGGCGTTGACGACGTCGTCGTTCAGGTAAGTCCCACACCATTTTATATAACGGTCAATATGTGGGACAGCGTCAATGGCTATTATGATCAGACCTCTTTCGCCGACGTGACCATTTCCCAGAACGGCGACTTCGTTCAGTTGTCATATTGAAAGCGTTGCCCGCCGGCCGCGGCCGCTCCCCCTTGAGGATCCAGGAGCGGCCGTGGCTTCTTGCTGTGCCCCCCTTATATTCCTTTAAAACCCGCGATGCCTGCCATTTTAGGAAGGATGCAGGCCCAATAGTTTGATCAGGGCTATCACCTGTTACGCAAATCAGTTTTTTGCCGGCCTGTTTTTCCGTCCTTTTCTGTTCTGCTATTTCGCTCCTCGTTTTTTCATCGACACGAGTTAGCTATTTTCCCAATCGAAAACCGGCGAAAATTCCAAATCCGAGAAACACGGATCCCGCTTTTCAGGAGCTTTTTTCCCTAGTAAACTGAATTTATTGATAATTTTAATTGGCATATTTCCTGGCACGCTGGTTGCTTTCCTGTTTGACAACGCAAAATCGAGAGGTCGAAACCATGTTGAAACGGCAAGATTACGGAAACAAGATCGTACAGGAGGTGAACACAGGAGAAGAGTGGAAAAAGAGATAAGCAGTAAATGTACAGGT
>JARRJE010000145.1:0-5451 GCA_037379765.1 Deltaproteobacteria bacterium | reverse complement strand
CCGGAGGAGCCGCCCCGCATCCACGTCTCCGCCCAGGAAAAAGAAAGCAAATGGGAGTTTCGGGTGCGGGACAACGGCATCGGCATCGACCCACAATACGCGAAGCGGATCTTTCAGATCTTCCAGCGGCTGCACCCGAGTAAGGAATACGCCGGCACCGGCATCGGTCTGGCTGTCTGCAAAAAGATCGTCGAACGGCACGGCGGCCGGATCTGGGCGGAATCGGAGCCGGGGAAAGGCTCGACGTTCTTCTTTACCCTGCCGAAGACATGATGGCGTTGCAAAAAGTCCGATTTACGGTGTCGCGGAAGCTCGTGAAATGCTCAACATACCTTAATGTATGCCTCCGCTTTCGCGAGCCGACCGCTCCTTGTATATCGAACTTTTGTGCTTAGCCATCTTTGACGTGGACGATGGCTTTTGCGAAAGCATCAAGACATGACCTCCGGGAAACAGATTCCTTGCGCGGGAGAGTATGGTAAGGAAAGTCAGGTTGTACTTTTTCTGTTAAATTAAGAAAATTCGAGGAAAATACGAATATGGAACCTGCTGTACGCATTCCCACGGGATTGAGCGGTCTCGATGAGATCCTCGACGGCGGCCTGCCGCAGAACCACATTTACCTGCTCATGGGGGCTCCGGGAACCGGGAAGACTACCCTGGGTATACAATTTCTCCAGGAAGGGGTGCGGCAGGGAGAAAAGGTGCTCTACATCACCCTTTTGCAATCCGAAAAGGAGCTTCGGGAGGTAGCGGCCTCGCATGGCTGGGACCTGGCGGGGATCGAGATCAAGGTGCTCATGGCCGAGGCGGAACGAGAGTCCGAGCTCGTTGCCCAGACCCTGCTGCCCAGTTCGGAAATCCAGCTCGATGAGGTGATGACCGCCATCGAAAAAGCGGTGGAGGAAGTCAGGCCGGCCCGCATGGTCTTCGATTCCATCGAACAGGTGCGGCTGCTGGCCAACGACCCCGTGATCTACCGACAAAACGTCCTAGCGATCCAGAGACTGCTGAGCAAGCGGAGCGTAACCGCAATCTTCGTGGAATCCTCCGTCCAGAGCCCCGAATTCAAGACCCTGGCCCATGGCGTCATCATGCTGGATACGATCTTGCTGCCCTTCGGCGAAATGCGCCGCCGCATCCTGATCGAGAAGATGCGGGGCGTGGCCTTCAAGGGCGGCTATCATTCCTGCCGGATCCAGCACGGCGGCCTCAGGATTTATCCGCCTTTGCCCGTCGCCAAGCAGCCGCTGCACCCCCAATGGAAAGAGATCCGATGCGGAATCAAACAGCTTGACCAGATGCTGGGCGGCGGTCTAACCGCGGGAACGACCTGCTTGCTGGCCGGCGAGTCGGGAACCGGCAAAAGCTCCCTAGCGACCGCGTATGCCCATGCGTCGGTCCAGCGGGGAGAGCATGCCGCCGTTTTTCTGTTCGACGAGCGAAAGGACACCTTTCTGAAAAGGGCCCAAGGTCTGGGCATGGACCTGCTTCCTTTCCTGGAACAGGGGCTGTTGACGATCCGCCAGGTGAACATCGGCGATCTCTCCGCAGGCGAGCTGGCCCAGAACCTGCGGAACGAGGTGGAGCAGCAGGAGGCCAAGGTGGTGGTTCTCGACAGTCTGACGGGATACTACAACGTCCTGCCCGAAGAGCCGCTGCTCATGGTCCAACTCCACGAGATGCTTACCTACCTGGGACAGCATGGGGTGCTCACTGTGCTGGTCCTCACCGAGCACGGGATGCTCGGCCAGAAACGCGAGACCATCGACGTCAGCTTCATCTCCGATACGGTCATCCTCCTGCGGCGGTTCGAGGCGCAAGGGGGCATCCGGCTGGCGGCGGCGGTCATTAAAAAAAGGCACGGCGACCATGAAAAGTTCATCCGGGAGCTGATGATCACTCCCCAGGGACTTCTGGTCGGCGAGCCGCTCGCCGAGTTCCATGGAGTCCTGACCGGCACGCCCACCTTTGTCGGCGGAACAGAAGAACTCATGGATTAAGATGCAAAAAGAGCTTTCCATCCTGGTCTGGATGACGAATCCGGCCGATGTCCGGGTTGTCTCCCGACTGCTGCAGGAAGCGAGTCTGGCGTTCAGGATCTGCGAAGAGTTCGATGCCCTGGTCGCCGAAGCCGCCAAGGGCGGCGGCGCCCTGCTGCTGGAAGAGGAATTCCTGACCCCGCAGGTCATTGAGAGATTGACCGGGTTCCTCGACCGCCAGCCTTCCTGGTCGGAGCTGCCGGTAGTGCTCCTTGTCAAAAAATTGAAGACCCGCTCAACCCAAGTTCAATCCTGGACGCGGCTCATCCGCAACCTGACATTGGTGGAACGGCCCGTTTCATCCGCTTCCCTACTTTCCATCCTGCAGGCCGCTTTGCAGACCCGGCAGCGGCAATATGAAGTGCGGGACCTTCTTGCCGAGCTGAAGGAAGCCAACGAGCAGCTGGAGGAAAAGGTTGGGGAGCGAACCGCCGAGCTCGAGCGCTCCAACCAGGAGTTGGAGCAATTCGCCTATGTCGTCTCCCACGATCTCCAATCGCCGCTGCGCACCATTGCCGGCTTTCTGCAGTTGCTCGCCCACCGTTATCAGGGCGAGCTCGACACCGAGGCCGACGAGTTCATCAGTTTCGCGGTGGATGGCGCGGAGAGAATGAAACAGATGATCAACGACATCCTGGCTTTCTCGCGGGTGGGCACCCGAAGGGATTCTTTGGAACCCACAGATTGCCGAGATGTCCTCCTGGATGTTCTTGCCGACCTGCAATCAGAGATCACGGACAGCTGTGCCAAGATCACCCACGAGGGGCTGCCCACCGTGGCCGCCGACTGCAACCAACTCGCGCAGCTTTTTCAGAACCTGATCGGCAACGCCCTCAAGTACCGCAAACCGGATGAGCCGCCCCGCATCCACATCGCCGCCGAGGTCAAGGAAACCGAATGGGAATTCCAGGTGCGCGACAACGGCATCGGGATCGACCCGCAGTATGCCGAGCGCATTTTCCAGATTTTTCAACGGCTTCACACCAGGAAAGAATCTCCCGGCACCGGGATCGGCCTGGCCATTTGCAAGAAGATCGTGGAACGCCACGGCGGCCGCATCTGGGTGGAGTCGGAGCCGGGGAAAGGCTCGACCTTCTTTTTTTCCCTGCCGAGGACCTTAGATTCTCGGGACCAGGCCGGCGCATGTTGATCACCACCTTCTCTCCCCATTTCTCTCCATGTGGCAACCACCCTCACCCCCATCCTCTCACTGAGGGAGAGGGGGTGGAGAGCATCCCGCCTTCGGGAGGAAGGTTCAAGGGACTCGCTTCTCCTGAAGGAATTCTTGGGGGCTGCTGTCGCTAACTGATTCACTTGCCTGCCGTCCGGGTTGCTCATCGGTCCGATCTTTTCCATCATTCCCTCTCCCACAGGGAGAGGGGCAGGGTGAGGGCGTTCAGTTTTACAGAAAAAGACAAGCTCGTTTGAAATTCAAAGTAGCACCGGAAATTGTTTTGTCGGAATCGCAAAAATCCCCGATTTCGACGGGCCGCGCAAGGTAAATTGATATTTTCGCGTTCCCGCCCGCCGAGGTCCGGAGGTTTTTGCAACTCTATCTTCTTTTCACCGTCTTTCATTTATGCTACAAGTTGCAGTCCATCGGTTGCCTGCTTATAGTAGTTTTCTTATGCATCCTCCCGGAGCTACCGGAAAAAACGACCGCCGGCCTCTCGGACCTTTGATCGAGTTCATATGAAAAATATCCGCAACTTCAGCATCATCGCCCATATCGACCACGGCAAATCGACCCTGGCCGATCGCTTCATCCAGCATTGCAAAATGGTCACCGACCGGGAATTCCGGGATCAGTTGCTTGACAGCATGGATATCGAGCGGGAGCGGGGGATCACCATCAAGAGCCAGACCATCCGGCTGCCGTATAAGGCCAGGGACGGCCGGGATTACATCCTCAACCTGGTGGATACCCCCGGACATGTGGACTTCAGCTACGAGGTCTCCCGGGCGCTGGCCGCCTGCGAGGGGGCCCTGCTGCTGATCGATGCCGCGCAGGGGGTGGAGGCCCAGACCCTGGCCAACCTTTACCTGGCCATGGAGACCGATCTGGAGATCATCCCTGTGATCAACAAGATCGACCTGCCGGCCGCCGACCCGGAAGGAGTCGCCTTGCAGGTCGAGGAGGACCTGGGACTCGAGGGCGAGCGCATCCGGCTTTGCTCGGCCAAGACCGGCAAGGGAGTGGAAGACGTCCTCGAGGCCATCGTCGAGTACCTGCCGCCCCCCAAGGGGGAGGCGACTGAGCCCCTGCAGGCCCTCATTTACGACGCCAACTACGATTCCTACCGGGGAACGATCATCTCCTGCCGGATTTATAACGGCACCGTCAAGCCGGGCGACGTGATCAAGTTCATGTCCAACGGCGCCACATACCGGGTGGAGGAGGTCGGCTTCTTCCAGATCGTGCGCAAGCCCCAGAAGACGCTGACGGCAGGCGACGTGGGCTACATCCTGGCCGGGGTGAAGACGGTGAGCGACACCCGGGTGGGCGACACCATCACCCTCCAGGAGCGGCCCGCCGCCAGGCCCCTGCCCGGCTTCCAGGAGATCCAGCAGTACGTCTTCTCCTCCATCTACCCCATCTCCACCGACGATTACGAGGACCTGGCCTCGGCCATGGAGAAGCTCAAGCTCAACGACGCCGCCCTCACCTTCCAGAAGGACTCCTCCTCGGCCCTGGGCTTCGGCTTCCGCTGCGGGTTTCTGGGCCTGCTGCACCTGGAGGTGGTGCAGGAGCGGCTGGAACGCGAGTTCGACATCCCGCTCATCCTCACCGTGCCCTCGGTGAGCTACCATTTCTTCCTGCAGGACGGCTCCATGGTGGAGGTGGACAATCCGGCCTACTATCCGGACCCCGGGGCCATTCTCCGCACCGAAGAGCCGTACATCAAGGCCACCATCCTCTTCCCGGACCGCTACATGGGGGTGATCATGACCCTGTGCATGGAGCGGCGGGCGGAGAACATCGACTACCATTACCCCATGCCGGGCCGCATCGAGCTCGCCTGCGAGCTGCCTCTGGCCGAAGTGATCTACGATTTTTACGACAAGCTCAAATCGGTGACTCAAGGATACGGCTCATTCGATTACGAGATGGCGGACTACCGGCCGAGCGACCTGGTGAAGCTCGACATCCTGGTGAACGGCGAAAGGGTGGACGCCCTCTCTCAGCTGGTGCACCGGGACAACGCCCGCCAGCGGGGACTCTCCGCCTGCGAGCGGCTCAAGGAGGAGATCCCCCGCCAGATGTTCAAGATCGCCATCCAGGCGGCCATCGGCTCGACCATCGTCGCCCGCACCAACATCTCGGCCTTGCGCAAAGACGTCACCGCCAAATGCTACGGCGGCGACATCACCCGCAAGCGCAAGCTGCTGGAAAAACAGAAGGCGGGGA
>JARRJE010000144.1:5484-6912 GCA_037379765.1 Deltaproteobacteria bacterium | reverse complement strand
TCGCTCAGCAAGAGGACTTATAGCTGGACGACGTTTTCAGCCGCCAGACCTTTGGGGCCCTCGACCACATTGAAGGTGACGCGGGCGCCTTCGGTGAGGGATTTGAAACCGGTGGCCTGGATGGCGGAATGATGGACGAAGACGTCCGGGCCTCCGTCCTGCTGGATAAAACCGAATCCCTTAGAATCATTAAACCATTTCACTGTTCCTTCTGCCATTGTGTGCTACTCCTGATGATTGGGTCCCACGAGGGAAACCGTTTGATATTGCCCGATTTACCAAATGCAAATCGGAAATTGGCATCTTGTTCGTGCAAAACAAAAAAACCGCACTTTTTCTCTTTTCAGAGTTGTGCGGTGATCATTTCTTGTATTTTTGGACACAAACAGATACTGCACAATTATACCGAACAGAGTACCATCTCCGCTCCTCGAAAGGCCAGGTTTATTTTCACCCTTTCTTCTACCTTGCGCGCCCGCCGAAATAGCCGGAGTACTCTTCGCTGAAGATCTTTCGCCCGGCCAGCTTGACCTGATCCTGCAGCAGGAACAATATGAAACAATAGCCCCAGGTAACCCCTGCCTTGGACCACCCGATGGGCGTCATGAGGAAGCCGTATACGGCTATGAAGGTGGCAATGACCTGCCCTCCCCAGGTAATCAGCAGCAGGGCCTTGGCCGGGGCGACCGTCCAGAAAGGCCCACGGGTGCGAGCAGCATAAAGAGTGAGAATACCGCCGACCGAAAGATTCAGATAGATCATGGTTCGGACCTGATCCATCTCCAAACCGAGAAGTCCGATTCCGATGGCGTAAATGCCCAGAGAGCGAACGATGGCATAGCCGCCCAGTACACCTGCCAGCCCCATGACGAAAGTCATGTTCCAGCGCAGCGGCTCGGAGGCCGAGCGGGTGTTGTCGTAGGCAATGGACAGGATCGAGCCGTCATTTAATATCGCCAGGAAAACAATCATGATCGGCGTAACCGGATACACCCTGAAGGCTACGATGGCAATGGTAATGAAGCCCAGCAGGGCCATGGTTTCCGCGATCCGGTAAACGGCGTAACTGAGCATGCGCTCGAAGATGCGCCGAGACTCCCGGATGGCTTCAATGATGACCGAGAGGCCCGGATTCAAAAGAGCAATACTGGCGGCAGAGCGGGCGGCATCTGTGGATCCGGAAACGGCGATCCCCGCATCAGCCTTCTTAAGGGCCGGGGCGTCATTGACCCCGTCTCCGGTCATGCCGACGATATGGTTTTTCTGCTGAAGGACATCCACGATATGATACTTGTGCTCGGGGTAGACTTGGGCGAAGCCGTCCGCCTTCTCGATGGCATCGGCAAGCTCCCCGGCTTGGTGGTGCTTGGTCTCCTCGAAGATGGAGGCATCCAGGATGTTGGTCCCCAGCCCCAGCTCGCGGGCGAT
>JARRJE010000144.1:0-5463 GCA_037379765.1 Deltaproteobacteria bacterium | reverse complement strand
ATCGCCACCAGATCTCCGGTCACCATTTTGATTTTCAGACCCAGTTTTTTGGCGGTATCAATGGTCGACTTGGAGTCCTCTCGGACGGGATCATAAAGGGGAATCACCCCGATAAACCGCCACCGGCCTTCCTCCTCACTGCAGGCTACTCCCAGAGATCGGAATCCTCGACCGGCAAAACCGTTGACCGCCTTATCGACCTCCGCCTTGATCTCCGCGGCATTAGGGTCGAGATCCAGAATGACCTGTGGCGCGCCTTTGGTGGTTTTGAAGACCTTGCCGTCCGGCCCCTTGACTTGCGCCTCGGTCCGCTTGTGCACCGGATCGAAAGGCGAAAAATGCTCGATGCTGTATGATTTCAGCTTATCCTTATCCTGGACGCCACTGAGCACCGCCAAGTCGATGGGATCCTGGTCTTCTTCGCGTGAGGCCAGGGCGCCGCTGAAAATAACTTCTCCTGCATCGATCCCTTCGACTGTGAACGGATCTCCCGGTGTGAGTTTAGCCTGGGTGAGGGTGCCGGTCTTGTCTGAGCAAAGCACATCGACGCCGGCCACCTCCTCCACGGAGGAAAGCTTGGTCACGATGGCCTTCTTCTCGGCCAGCTTGTCGGCGCCCAAGGCCATGGTAATGGAAAGGACCGCCGGCATGGCCACCGGCACCGAGGCCACGATCAGAACCAACACGAACTGCACCGCCTCCAGGATGCCACCCTGGCGGCTGATGATGACGCTGACGATTAGAACGGCGAGGACAACCCCGATGACCAGCAGGTAATCGGCCATCTTCATGATGGCTATCTGAAGATGGCTCTTGGTGGCGGCCGATTCCACGAGCTGCGCAGTCTTGCCGTAGAAGGTGTTTGCGCCGGTACCGTAAATCACGGCGTCGATTTCACCCTGGCGCAAAACGGAACCGGAGTAAACCGTATCGCCCGCTTCATGGGTCACAGGCATGGACTCCCCGGTGAGCGCCGACTCGTCCACCTTGACCGCCTCTCCTTGCAGCAGCTTGGCATCGGCCGGGATTACATTGCCGATCCGCAGCCGGATGATATCCCCGGGGACCAGCTCTCTCGCCTCAATGCCGGACCATTTCCCTTCCCTCTTGACGTTCGCCTGCACCGCAAGCCTCTTTTTCAAGGCTTCGATGGCGTCACCTGCCTGCCGCTCCTCACGGAAGCCGATGAAAGCATTGACAAACAGCAGCAGAACGATGATGACCAGGGTGATGTAATTGCCGAGAATACCCGAAACGAGCGCCGCGGCCATGATCATGTATGGGATCGTCCCGCGGAAATAGGAGAGGAATTGTGCCAGCGCGCTTTCCCGCTCTTCTTCGATCTCATTGTAACCATACTCATCAAGGCGCCGGCTCGCCTCTTCTCTGCTCAGGCCGTCAGTGGAAGTCTTGAACCGCTTGAGTGCTTCCTCGATGGAGAGTTTTTTAAGCTCTGCGGCCTCTTGCCGGCCTGACCCCTCTTTTCTTTCCGGGGCATGCTTTGCTTCATTCCGACCGTTCAAAATCTCTCCTCCGTCGGTCCGTCGACGCGTTCCGTCCAAAGCGTTTTCTCATTCTCTATTATGCTATGATTGTTCGATAGGAGCTTGCAAGTGTTTCCCCCGGCTAGCAGAGGTTCCAAGCAGGGGGTGAAGGGAGGAAAAAGTTGAAAAGACGGTTGTTCGGAAATCTCTCCCCAAGATCAGCTCGGACCGACAGGGAAATGCAGAAAAGGTGAGTCGAGATTGACGAAGAAGAGGGAGGAAGAGGACAAAAAAATGAGGGCTTGTCAGGGACGGGCCCCATGGATGGGGGAGACCCGGAGATCGATGCTTTGGGCGGCGGGTCAAAGGTCGGTTGAGGGAATCCGATGAAAATTTTATAATTTTATCAACCGCTTCTTCTCGCTACAGGAATCATTCCTGGCGCTGGCTTTCAGCGCTGATTCCGATTTTGCCGTAATTGCTGGCGCCGCATTCGTTTTTTCCCAGATCCATGATATCGGCCTCTTCCGGGGTCACTTTCTGCCAGCCGCCGTTCACCCGCCGGATCTCAGCGTACACTTTTGGCTGCTGCCGCATGTTGTCCCGGATGAACTCCTTGAACCGCAGCTCGTTGGGGATCTTGAAGGCATCGACGGTGCGCCGCAATTTTCCGAGCGGGGCGGCAAAGAGAAAATCGTCGTTGGCCTCGTCCCAAGTCGTGAAGTGCCCGGGAAGGATCACGAGCGCGTCATCCAGGTCGCGCATTATGACGGTCAACGTCAGATAGAGCACTCGTGACCATTCTTCCCATTTGCCGCCCAGATCCGGCCTGCCGGCGGTGTTGATAAAGACGGTGTCGCCGCTCAACAGATATTTGTCGTCCACCAGGTAAGAGGTGGAGCCCAGGGTATGGCCGGGCGTATGGATGGCCTTCACCTCGATCCCCCCGCAGGAAAAGAGGTCGCCGTGGCTCACCGGCTGATAGTCGAAGTCGGCCCCTTCGAAATCGAGGCGGCTGGCCATGATCACCGCGCCGGTCGCCTCGGCCAGCAGCTGGCAGCCGGAAATGTAATCGGCCTGCCGATGGGTTTCGAAGGTTCTGCCGATTGTGCAGTCGTGTGCGGCGGCAAGCTTCTGATACATTTCGATGTTCCGGGACGGATCGAATACCATGCCCTCCCCTTTGGCCAGCAGCACATAGCTGCACGATGCCTTCCCGGGGCGGATACATTGGTAAAGCTCGTAGCCGCCGCCACCGGCGACTCGTTTGGGGATCAGGACATTGCCCCACCCGGTGATCCCTTTCCTGAGATAGCCCACGTCAACGAACCCGTTCTGGGTGAGCAATTCGGCCACGTACTTGGCAGAGTTCTCCTTGGCGCAAACAATTCGGATTTTTTCCCCTTTTGGGATGAGGGCAATGCTGGCAGCGACGTCCTCGATGAAATTGAAATAGGGGATGTTGATATAAGGGCACAGGTGCGGGCCTTCCACCTGCCAGTTTGCGAATTCCTTCTCGTTTCGAACATCAAGGAGGACGAAATCGGGCTTGCCGCACAACCAGTCGAACATTTGCTCCGCCGTATAGACAAAAGGCTTTGACATTTCAAGCTCCGGGTTGGGGTAAAAAAATTCAATCGTGCCGAGTTTACCTATAGAGAGAAGTGCCGGCAACTTCCGACCAAAAACAAACTGTGGCCCGTCAGGAAATTGGGAAGCGGAGGTCATATACCTGCGGCGGCTTGTTTCCCTTTTTGCAGACGATTTGCCGAGGCTAAAATGCCCAGCCGTCCAGGATGAGAAGACTCCAGATGCTTGCCGCATAGCCCAGGGCAATGACCGGTGTCCATTTGAGATGGGCACCGAAAGTATACCTGCCCCGGGCCGTGCCCATGAGGCCGACCCCGGCGGCCGAGCCGACCGACAGCAGGCTGCCGCCCACCCCAGCGGTGAGAGTGACCAACAGCCATTGCCCCAGGTGCATGGCCGGATCCATGGTCAAAACGGCGTACATCACCGGGATGTTATCCACGATTGCCGAAATCACACCTACCAGGACATTGGCGGTGGTTGCCCCCAATCCGGTATAAAGATGGTGGGATACCATGGCCAGATATCCGAATTGAGAAAGGCCGCCCACGCAGAGGATGACGCCGTAGAAGAACAACAGGGTATCCCATTCGGATCGTGAGACCATGCGCATAAAATCCAAATGGGCAATCGGTTCCGCGACCGGCCGCGGGAAATTCTCGTCGGCCCCGTCTCCCAGAATCGGATCGAATTGATACAGCCGGTTCTCCTTCCATTTGACGTAAAAGGTAAAGATGCCCAGATACGCCAGCCCGAACATCATCCCGGCTGCCGGGGGCAGATCAAGGTAGTTATGAAAGGAAACCGCGGTGATGATGGTCAGTAAAAAAAGGGCCATCACCCGCTTAGCGCCCAGCTTCATCCTGACTTTTTCAGCGATCGGTTTGGGGAACTGCTTGCCGACGGCAAAGCTCATGAAAACAGCCGGCACCAGCCAGTTGACCAGAGAGGGCACGAAGATATCGAAGAATTCGACAAACTGAACCTTGCCTTTCTGCCAGACCATGAGGGTGGTGATGTCCCCGAATGGCGAAAAGGCGCCGCCGGCATTGGCCGCGACCACGATATTGACGCAAGCCATGGCAGTGAATTTTTGATTATCGCCGGCCACGGCCATCACGACTGCTCCCATGAGCAGCGCCGTGGTAAGGTTGTCGGCAACGGGCGAGATGAAAAAGGCCAGAAAGCCGGTCACCCAGAAAACCACACGCAGAGAAAAGCCCCTACTGACCAGCCAGGCCCGTAAGGTTTGAAAAACGTTGCGTTCTTCAAGGGTGTTGATATAGGTCATGGCCGCCAGCAGAAAGAGCATCAACTCGGCATACTCCAAAATATTCTGCTTTATCGCCTCTTCCACGGCATGAGGCGCGCCCAGCTTTTCGAAGGTGATGGCCACCAAGACCCAGATCACTCCGGCAGCCAACATGACCGGTTTACTTTTGCGCAAATGGGTCTTCTCTTCCACGATGACCAGGACATAAGCCGCGAGGAAAAAAATGACCGCGGCATATCCCATCGCCGTGTTGGTTAGATTCCTGACCGAATCTGCCGCTTCCAGGGTGCTGGCCCAGGCTGTGGATGCCGTGAATGGTAAGGTGAGGAGGAGAAAAAAGACGAATTGCATCATTCGAAGTCTGCTCCAAAGAATGAATGAATTTAAATAAGGATTTGGTTCCCAGGAGTTATTCAAGTCCGCGCAGTGTATAGGATGGTTCCTTTCTGTCAACAGAAAACGAGACTGAAATCTTGCCATGAATGCGGAATCATAAGAAGATTCCCATCGGGCAAAGGCAAGTTGAAGAAGTTTTCTTTTTCGGCAAGAGAAAGAGAGGATTCCCGCCCCTCACATGTGATAAGTTGAGATGAGACAACTAGAAATTCACCTTGAAAACCCTTTCCAAGAAGGAGCATTGCGATGAGAAAGGCAGTTCCAATCCTGGTGACGCTCGTTTTCTTCTTTTCCCTCACGGCGGTTTTCGCAGCAGCCGCCGAACAAATGAAGGGGACCATCAAAGCCGTCGACGAGAAGGCCGGGACGGTCACTTTCTGCCCCGAGGGCACAACCAAAGATCATGTCATGAAGGTCGGGAAAGACGTCGATATCAAAAGCATCAAGCCCGATACCAAGGTCGAAATCTCCGTCGAAGACAACAGGGTCACCAACGTGAAGAAGATAAAGAAGAGGATGATGATCGAGGGCTGCTGATCTTTCCCTTTTTCACATTTTCGTTACTGACAGGGTCGGCCCGAACGCGGCCCTTTTCCTCTTGTCCGGAATAGCCTTGTTGCTGGTCAGACAAGATTTTCCTTGCGGTCGCTCACGCAAACTGCACTCTTTTTCTGTTTTCAAACGTTCCCTTTCTTTCTCTCCGGAATTTGCAACGATGGA
>JARRJE010000143.1:0-5499 GCA_037379765.1 Deltaproteobacteria bacterium | reverse complement strand
TAGAAAAGGGCAAGAAGATCCCCCGCACCGTGATCGAAAAGATGCCGCTGGCCTCCATCCGTCGCATTGAATTCAGCGGCCGCGATAAGCTCGAGGGTGAAATGGCCCTTGTCTTTGAACGCTATGAGAGCCAGGTGCAGATGGTCCGTGACCAGTATGAGGCGCGCATCGGCCGTCGTCGCAAAGGCGACGACCTGCCGCCCGGGGTGATCAAGATGGTCAAGGTCTACGTGGCCACCAAGCGTAAGCTGTCCGTCGGCGACAAGATGGCCGGGCGGCACGGCAACAAGGGTGTGGTCTCCCGCATTCTTCCTGAGGAAGACATGCCTTATTTCGAGGATGGCACTCCGGTGGACGTGGTCCTGAACCCTCTGGGTGTTCCTTCTCGTATGAACGTTGGCCAAGTCCTCGAGGTTCATCTGGGACTGGCTGCCCGGAAATTGGGCGAACAGCTGCAGGGATTCGTTAAAAAACGGGAAGTGGCCGGCATTCGCAAGAAGCTGCAGGCCATCTATTCCAAAGAGGAGTATGAAGCGATGACCGCTGGCCTTACCGAGGACGACCTGCTGGCCATCGCCGACAACCTGCGCGAGGGGGTGCCCATTGCCACTCCGGTCTTCGACGGCGCCAATGAGGGCGAGATCCGCAGCCTGTTGGTGGAAGCAGGCCTCGACGAGGTCGGGCAGGCGACTCTTTACGATGGACTGACCGGTGAGAAGTTCGACAACCTGGTGACCGTTGGCGCCATGTACATCATGAAACTCCACCATCTGGTAGATGACAAGATCCATGCCCGTTCCACCGGGCCTTACTCGCTGGTCACCCAGCAACCCCTCGGCGGCAAGGCCCAGTTCGGCGGCCAGCGTCTGGGCGAGATGGAAGTGTGGGCCATGGAGGCCTACGGTGCGGCATATACCCTCAAAGAGTTCCTCACCGTGAAGTCGGATGACGTCTCCGGCCGCACCCGCATGTACGAGCGCATCGTTAAAGGCAACAATTTCCTGGAGGCGGGGTTGCCCGAATCCTTCCACGTTCTCATCAAGGAACTCCAGGGGCTCTGCCTCGATATGGAGCTCATTGAAGAATAGATCGCAAGCGAGCCGGCCTGCAGGCCATTCGCTTTCAACTCATTTGGAAAGGAGTCGCTGTGGAAGAACTGTTCAGCTTCTTTGCCAAAGCTAAGGCACCGGTATATTTCAAAGCCGTTCGCATATCGCTGGCCTCCCCGGAGAAGATCATCGACTGGTCGCACGGCGAGGTCAAAAAGCCGGAAACCATCAACTATCGAACCTTCAAGCCGGAGCGGGACGGGCTGTTCTGTGCCAAAATCTTCGGACCGGTGAAGGACTATGAATGTAACTGCGGCAAGTATAAGCGCATGAAGCACCGAGGGGTGGTCTGCGAGAAGTGCGGTGTCGAAGTCATTCAGTCCAAGGTCAGGCGGGAGCGGCTCGGCCATATCAGTCTAGCGGCACCGGTAGCCCATATTTGGTTTTTGAAGAGCTTGCCGAGCAAAATCGGCAATCTGCTCGACATGACCCTGAAGGAACTCGAGAAGGTCCTTTATTTTGAATCCTACGTGGTGGTGAAGTCCGAGGAGCCGTCGCTGCCGGCTGGCACCCTCCTCAATGAGGAGCGTTACCGTCAGGCGTTCGACGAGTTCCCCGGCAAGTTCACGGTCGGCATCGGGGCCCAGGCCATCAAGGAGATGCTTGCCTCTCTTGATTTGAACACCATCTCGGTTCAGCTCCGCGAAGAGATGCGCAAGACCGGCTCTGAGGCCAAGCGGCGCAAGCTCGCCAAGCGGTTGAAGGTGGTGGAGGCTTTCCGTGATTCGGGCAATCGGCCCGAGTGGATGATCCTCGATGTTATCCCGGTGCTGCCTCCTGATCTGCGTCCACTGGTGCCGCTCGAGGGTGGCCGCTTTGCCACCTCCGATTTGAACGATCTTTACCGGCGGGTGATCAATCGCAACAATCGGCTCAAGAGACTGCTCGAGCTCGATGCTCCCGAGATTATCATCCGCAACGAAAAACGCATGCTGCAGGAAGCCGTCGACGTCCTCTTCGACAATGGGCGCCGCGGCAAAGTTATCACCGGTCCCAACAAACGGCCCCTCAAGTCGCTTGCCGATATGCTCAAAGGCAAGCAAGGCCGCTTCCGCCAGAACTTGCTCGGCAAGCGGGTCGATTATTCCGGCCGGACCGTCATCGTAGTCGGACCCCACCTGCGGTTGCATCAGTGCGGTCTCCCCAAGAAGATGGCCCTGGAGCTATTCAAACCTTTTATTTACAATAAGCTGGAGACCCTGGGCTATGTGACCACCATCAAGAGTGCCCGCAAGATGGTGGAAAAGGGCACCAAAGAGGTATGGGATGTGCTCGAGGACGTGGTCCGGGAATACCCGGTGATCCTCAACCGGGCGCCCACCCTGCACCGCCTCGGCATGCAGGCCTTTGAACCGGTGCTCATCGAGGGCAAGGCCATTCAGCTCCATCCCCTGGTCTGCGCGGCGTTCAACGCCGACTTCGACGGTGACCAGATGGCGGTGCACGTGCCGCTCACCGTGGAGGCTCAGATGGAGGCCCGGGTGTTGATGATGTCCACCAACAACATCCTTTCTCCCGCCCATGGCGAGCCGATCATCATCCCCTCTCAGGATATCGTTCTCGGCCTCTATTACATCACCCGGGAGCGGCTGTTCGAGAAAGGCGAAGGTTTGATCTTCAGCTCGCCCGCCGAAGCACTGGTCGCCTATGACCAGGGCCAGGTGCATCTCCAGGCCAAGATCAAGGTACGCATGGACGGGCAGCTTGTGGAAACAACCTGCGGCCGGTTGCTGGTGGGCGAGCTTCTGCCGGCGGCTTTGCCCTTCGAGCTGATCAACCGGGTGATGAACAAGAAAGCTCTCGCCCGGCTGATCGACCATGCCTATCGGCATGCCGGCACCAAGGAAACGGTTATCCTCGCCGACCGGCTGAAGGACCTGGGGTATGAGTACGCCACCCGGGGTGGCATTTCCATCTCCATCAATGACATGATGATCCCGGTCAAAAAGGAAGACATCCTCACCAAGGCCGAGAATACGGTGCTCGATGTCGAGCAGCAGTATGCCAATGGTCTGATCACCGCCGGTGAGAAATACAACAAGGTGGTGGACATCTGGTCCCGGGCAACCGACGATGTGGCCGCCGAGATGATGAACGAGATGAGCGTCCAATACCAGCGGGACAAGGAAAAGAAGCTGGTGGAGACCCCATCGTTCAACCCGATCTTCATCATGGCCGATTCAGGAGCTCGCGGCAGCAAGGATCAGATCCGCCAGCTCGCCGGCATGCGCGGCCTGATGGCCAAGCCCTCCGGGGCCATTATCGAGTCGCCGATCAAGGCCAACTTTCGGGAGGGCTTGAGCGTCCTCGAATACTTCATCTCTACCCATGGTGCCCGCAAGGGTCTGGCCGATACTGCCCTCAAAACGGCCAACAGCGGGTATCTGACCCGACGGCTGGTGGACGTGGCTCAGGATTCCACCATCGTTGAGCGGGACTGCGAGACCCTGGATGGGGTCCTCGCCGAGCCGCTGATCGAAGGCGGCGAGATCATCCAGCGTATCGGCGACCGCATCCTGGGCCGGGTGGCCCTGGAGGACGTGGTCGATCCTTTCACAGGCGAGGTTCTGGTCAAAGCCAACGAACAGATCACCGAAGAAAAGGTCAAGACCATTGAGGATTCCGGCATCGACCGGTTGATGATCCGGTCAGTGCTTACCTGCCGGGCCCGGCGTGGTGTCTGCGCCATGTGCTATGGGCGTGATCTCGGGCGCGGCCACATGGTCAATGCCGGCGAGGCGGTCGGCATTATCGCCGCCCAGTCCATCGGGGAGCCGGGCACCCAGCTCACCATGCGGACCTTCCACATCGGCGGCACCGCCCGCCGGGCTGCCGAACAGGCCGAGGTCCGGACGCGGCACGGCGGGACCGTCACCTACAGCGGGGTGCATACCGTCACCAATGCCCAGGGGCGGCTGGTAGCCATGAATCGCAACGGCGAGATCATCGTCACCGGCCCCAAGGGTCGGGAACGGGAGCGCTATCCCATCATCTACGGTGCCCAGCTCCTGGTGCCCGATGGCGCCGAGGTGGAGGCCAATACCCTCATCGCCGACTGGGACCCCTACACTATCCCCATCGTCACCGAGGTGGGCGGCATCGTCAAATTCGGCGATATCATCGAGGGTGTCACCATGCAGGAACGGGTCGATCCGGTGACCGGCAAGGCGAGCTACGTCATCATGCAGTCGCGAACAACCGGCCAAATGAACCCCCGTATCTCTCTCAAGGATGATAAGGGCCGTGGTGTTAAGCTGCCCAAAACCGGATCGCCGGCCCGCTACTCGCTGCCGGTGGGAACCATCATCTCGGTTAAAGATGGCGATCCCATCGAGCCGGGCACCGTTCTTGGCAAAATTCCCCGTGAAACTACGAAAACAAAGGACATCACCGGTGGTCTGCCGCGGGTGGCCGAGCTGTTTGAGGTCCGCAAGCCCAAGGAGTATGCGGTCATTACCGAGATCGATGGACGAGTGAGCTTCGGCAAGGACCTTAAGGGCAAGAAGCGGGTGATCATTACGCCGGAAATCGGCGATGCCAAGGAATATCTTATTCCCAAGGGTAAACACGTAGCCGTCCATGAAGGCGACTATGTGAAGGCGGGCGAGTCACTCATGGACGGATCCCCCGATCCCAACGACATCCTGCGGGTCATGGGCGTCAAGGAGCTGGCCAAGTTCCTCGTGAACGAGATCCAGGAGGTGTATCGGCTCCAGGGTGTCAAGATCAACGACAAGCACATCGAAGTCATCGTCCGGCAGATGCTGCGCCGGGTTCAGATAACCCAGGTGGGTGATTCCACTTTCATGCTGGGTGAGCAGGTCGAGTGGTGGAAATTCGAAGAGGAGAATGATAAGATTCTTCAGGAAGGCGGCCGGCCGGCGGTGGCTGAGCCGTTGCTGCTCGGGGTCACCAAGGCGTCGCTTTCCACCGACAGCTTCATTTCGGCAGCTTCCTTCCAGGAAACTACCAAGGTCCTCACCAATGCCGCCATGGCCGGCAGCGTCGATCAGCTTAATGGTTTAAAGGAAAACGTGATCATGGGCCGGTTGGTTCCGGCCGGTACCGGGCTCGAGCGCTACCGGCTTGAGGAGGAAGAATGTCCTTGACAAGGCAGGGGGGGTCGGGTATCTATTCCGTTTTTCGGGCGCTGACCAATGAGAACAACTGCCCGAGGCAGTTCGTAAAATAAATCAGCAGAAGATTCAGGAGTCGATTTCGATGCCAACCATCAATCAACTGGTACGGCAGGGGCGCAAGAAACAGGTGAAGCGCAGCAACACGCCCTCGCTCAAGGGCTGCCCGCAGAAACGGGGAGTCTGCGTCCGCGTTTACACGACCACGCCGAAAAAGCCGAATTCCGCCTTGCGAAAAGTCGCCAGGGTTCGGT
>JARRJE010000142.1:0-5500 GCA_037379765.1 Deltaproteobacteria bacterium | reverse complement strand
ACGGCGGTCACTTCCTTCACCCCCGGCACCTCGTTTACGAGGCTCTTGCCGGAATCTTCGACTTCACGCAGACCCTTCTTGAAGGAAGAAATCGCCTGACCGAGGCCGGCGCCGATCTCGGGCATCTTCTTGCCGCCGAACACCAAGAAGGCGATTCCGAAAATCACGATAAGCTCAGGGAGTCCCAATCCGAACATACACTACCTCCCGGCGGCCCTCAGGACGCCTGGTCCTTTTTTTCCTCTTCGATCTTTCGAGCCTCGTCTTCCTCGCGCGTGGCCTTCTTGAAGTTCTTGATGCCTTTGCCAAGGCCGGCTCCGATCTCGGGAAGCTTGCCCGCGCCGAAGATAATGACCACGATAACCAGAATGACAATCAATTCCGGCATTCCAAGTCCGAACATAATCTGCCTCTCTTCAAAAAATAAATCGGGCGGCCGTTTTTAACAAGCACCGGTTGGCCGCCATCGCGCGCGATAGCGCACGTTTTCTACTAATACTGCTCAATTTACCCCTAATGGCCAGGGGACGCAAATTAATTTGGACCGCCGGGCGTTAGTCGGAGAGGTCCTTCTTTTTGGAATCGAACTCTTCCTTGTCGATTTCCCCGCGGGCATAACGCTCCTTGAGGATGTCGAGCGGCGTTTTCCTTTCTGACTCCGGCGGCCGCCCTGGCCGGCTCGTTGCTTGAACCAGGTATTTGATCAGATAGACCAGAGCAAGAAAGATCAAGACCCAGAAGGCGATCCCCACAAACATTCCTATCCATCCCATTCCCATACCCCAAGCTCCCGTGCCCCAGCCCGTGCCGGGCATCATGTGCCAGCCGCCGTTGCCGTCCCGGTAAAGGGCCAATAAACCGGGCCAGCAGGCCGCAAGCTCTCCGAATAAGTTCATCAAACACATGACGATTCGTCCTTCGGCTTTCTTCTCTTGGACTGCACTCTTCTCTCAGGAAAATAATAGTACAGCTTGTGCCTTTCTGAACAGCCCGCTGCCCAGTGAAAATAACCTGTCGCCGTTATGATGACCCATCACATGAAAAATAACCACACCAACCTTATTGATTTTAATATGTTTTTTCTAAAAAGGGCCACTGCACTCTCGATACAGCATTAATCGTTTTGCTGGTGGAAATTACCAGGCGGAGCCGCAAAGGAGTGAGCTGGAAGATAAGGAAAGGAAATGGCCGAGGCAAAAGGAGCAACATACTACCCGTCAGATTCAAAAGGCTGGGGGATCCGGCTTGCCTTTTAGGAAGCCGTATGCTAAAAATCCCGGAATATTGGGGCTTGCAGACCGATCAATGCCCGGGTGGCGGAACTGGTAGACGCAAGGGACTTAAAATCCCTCGGAGCTTCGCTCTGTGCGGGTTCGATTCCCGCCCCGGGCACCACCGAAAAAAGAAAGGGTTTTCCTAATAATGACACGGGAAAGCCCTTCTTTTTTTGCGATCGTTCCCTACCGGGTCTTCAAGGAATCAGCCCGAGAAAAGGAGGGCCGGATTGGCTGCAAATGCACGACCTGCGGCACACCGCCGCGAGTTGGCTGCTCATGAACAAGGTGACCTCAGGACTATCGCCGTGATCCTGGGCCACCAGCCCCTGGAGATGGTGCTCCGCTAACACCCAACTGCTTGATGAGCACACCCGGACCGCCGTGGCCACCCTGGACGACCTTCCGTCATAAAAAAGCCCGTCAGACGGCGGGTCGTCAGGTCCGGAGCAGAGGTCCCTCTTAAGTTTCCATTGCCTATACGTAACAAATCCTGCCGCTGATAAGTCTATCTCGTAGATAGTATCAAATAAATTCTGGATACGTTGCAAAATCGGATAATTATCTCGTTTTTTTCTTACTTGGCACGAATGTCGAACCCCAAACAGAGTAAGGATGTTATAATTGCTGGTTGTGCTCGTAGCACCCTACTTCTGGCATAAGGATATTTAGGAAGTACATGCGATATGGCAGTAGATATGAATTTTTCAAACGGCGGTGGGACTGTCCATTCCACGGACTGGTCACAAACTCCACTCGGACCAATCGAGAACTGGCCCCGGAGTCTCAAAACGGCTGTGAGCATGATGGTGCCGGCCAAGGCAAAGATTTGCATTTTCTGGGGTAATGACCTCCTCCTCATTTACAATGACGCTTACTGTTCGCTCATCGGGGAAAAGCATCCCCAGGCGCTCGGGCAGCCGGCCCGGGAGGTTTTTCGGGAAGCCTGGGAAACCCTGGAGCCGATGTTTGCTGCCATGATGTCTGGCCAAGGAGCTGTCGAGGAGCACGCTCAACTCGTCCCGATGGACACCGGCGGCGGGATCGAAGATAAGTGGTGGGATTACACATTGAACCCGATCCCGTGCGAGGACGGATCGATAGGCGGCGTTTTCAATATCGTGGTGGAGGCGACCAGCCGGGTACGCACCGAAAAAGCCCTTCGGAAGAGCGAGTCTCGCTACCGATCCCTCTTCGAGAACATGACCGAGGGTTTTGCCCTTGGCGAGGCCATCTGCGAGGGAGAAGCCACGCCGTGCAATTTAAAATTGATCGAGATCAACCAGGCCTTCGAGCAGCAATCCGGCCTCACCAGGGACATTTTGGATAAACCCATCACTGAGGTCCTTCCCCACCTGGAGAAGCAGTGGTTCGATAACTGCTGCTTTGTTGCCCATACTGGCGAGAGTCTCCGGTTCGAGCAATACAACCGGGATACCGATCGCTATTATGACGTCTTCTGCTACAGCCCCGCCAAAGGCCGCTTTGCCGCTATCTTACGGAACATCACTGAACAGAAGCGGGTGGAAGAGATGCTTCGTGAGAGTGAGAAGACCCTGAACGCCGTCCTTGATACGCTGCCGGTCGGCGTAGTCATTGCCGATGCCCGGGGGCGGATCGTCCGCTTCACCGAGCCTGCACGGGAGCTGTGGGGCGTACCGCCCGAAACGGAGTCGTGGGAGGAATACCAGGATTGGGTCGGATGGTGGCCCGAAACCGGCGAGCGGATTAAGGCCGAGGAATGGGCCATGGCGCGAGCGCTGCTGCATGGCGAGGAGACGCGGGACGAACTGGTGCAGAACCAGCGCTTCGGCACCGACGAGCGTCGGTTTTACCTGAACAATGTCGCTCCGCTCCGCGATGCCGAGGGCCGGATCATCGGCGGTGTGGCGGCCATGCTCGACGTCACCGACCGCTTGGCCGCCGAAAAGGCCCTCCGGGAAAGCGAGGTGCGCTTCCGCTCCCTGGTGCAAGCCAGCTCCGAAGTGCTCTATAGCATGAGTCCGGATTGGAGCGAGATACGCCAACTCCATAGCCGGGGTTTTCTCTCCGATATAAAAATGCCGGGGCGCACCTGGCTTCACGAATATATTCTTCCGGAAGACCAACCATATGTATGGTCGGCCATTGAGAAAGCCATCCGGACAAAGAGCATTTTCGAGCTGGAGCATCGAGTTTTGCGGGCGGACGGTACGGTGGGCTGGACCTTCTCGCGCGCGGTGCCCTTGTTGGATGATAAAGGCGAAATCTCTGAATGGTTCGGTGCTGCTAGCGACATCACCGAGCGCAAGCGGGCGGAGGATGCACTTCGGAAGGCCCTTGCAGATGCCGAAGAGGGCAGGCGCACCCTGGAAGCGATGATGGAGCACATCCCTATGGGGATCACAATAGCGGATGCTCCGGATGTCAGAATTCGAGCAGTGAGCCGTTTCGGTCGCGAATTGATTGGAAAACCTCTGGAGCAGATCGAGAGCATTCCGATGGATCTCCGTGCTGAACGATGGGGTATATACCGCGACGATGGCGTGACCCAGGCGAAAAATGAAGAATTGCCTCTGACCAGGGCCACTCGGGAAGGTGAGCTCGTCATGGAGGAAGAATGGGTTCTGGGACATCCGGACGGCACCCGCATCCCGATTCTTTGCACCGCTGCGCCCATTCGGGATAAAGAGGGTCACATAACCGGCGGGGTCAGCGGCTGGCAGGACATCTCCTCACACAAGCGGGCTGAGGAGGAGCTGCAGAGAGCCCAAAGACTCGAGTCCATCGGCCTGCTGGCTGGCGGCATCGCCCACGACTTCAACAACATCCTCACCGCCATCTTGGGCAACATAACCCTGGCCCGGATGTTTCTGCCCCCGGGAGAAAGGGCTGTTGAAAAACTGAAAGTCGCCGAGCAGGCCTCTATCCGGGCGCGGGGCCTCGCCAACCAGCTTCTGACCTTTGCCAAGGGCGGTGCCCCGGTCAAAAAAATCCTCTCAGTTCCCGGGCTAGTCAATGAGGCGGTGGGATTAGTCTTGCGGGGGTCTCAAGTGAAGGCGGAAAGCAGTTTCCCGCCCGACCTTAGGCCGGTTGAGGCGGACGAAGGGCAACTGCACCAGGCGATAAACAACATAGCGATCAATGCGGCCCAAGCCATGCCCGAGGGCGGCGTTCTTAACACCACGGGCCTCAATGTCTCCTTACCCCAGGGGAATAAGCAGGGGCTGGCGGCTGGCGAATACATCCGGATCGACATTTCAGACCAGGGAAGAGGAGTCCCCAAAGAGGTCATTGAAAAAATCTTCGATCCTTATTTTACAACCAAGGAGCTGGGCAGCGGTCTCGGCCTGAGCATCTCCTATTCCATCGTCAAGAGGCACGGGGGGACGATTACCGTCAATTCCAGCTCAGGAAAGGGGAGCATCTTCTCGATTTTTCTTCCCGCCGCGAAGAATAAAGGGGAAACTCCCCGAAAGGAAATGCACGAAAAGATCGAGCCTGGAATGGGCCGGATTCTGGTGATGGATGATGAAGAGCTAGTCAGGGAAATAGCAGCTGAATTGCTGCGGCATTTGGGCTACCAGGCAGAAACGGTTAAAGACGGGGCTGAGGCGATTACCGCCTACCGGCAGGCCCGTTCCGCGGGGGATCCTTTTGATGTCGTGATCACGGACCTGACCGTGCCCGGCGGCATGGGGGGAAAGGAGGCAGTCCAAAAGCTTCTGGAAATCGACCAGCAGGCCAAGGTCATCGTTGCAAGCGGTTACGCCCATGACCCGGTCATATCAGACTATGCTGCTTATGGCTTCAAGGGGGTCATCCCCAAGCCGTTTCGGATTGATGACTTGAGCAAGACGTTGAAGGAGGTACTCGGTGACAAAGAATAACTTCTGAGGTTCAACCTTCATACACTCATACCAGCGGACTGAATCACTCGGGTGGTGTAGCTTTCCAGCCGTTTTTCTTCATCTCGGGTCGGCAAACCTGCATCCGGCGTGGCTTTCCGAGTCGCCACAGTCACCATTGCCTATACGTAACAAATCCTGCTTTTTCTCTTTTAATTATATAGTTGTATCTTTCAGAAAGTTATCTTTTTCCCCCTCGGATGTCAATTTGCTTCTTCACCTCAGTGCTTGTAGCCGTGGCTCCCTCCAGTGCTCTTCAGCACCACTTCTGCCATGGCCCTGTGATAATCCCTCTCCACTTTGAGGTTTGAAATCGCACAGTACCTCTGCGTGGTCGTG
>JARRJE010000141.1:0-5518 GCA_037379765.1 Deltaproteobacteria bacterium | reverse complement strand
CGACCTGATCCGGGCCTATCACCGCAACATCCCAGGCGGGGTGCGCGGCCTGTTCGAGCAGGTGCTGGTTCTCGGATTCCGGGATGTCCCGGGGAGCATTCTGCAGAGCTATGCCTTAGAGGACAAGGTGCCCATCTATCTCGATCGCTCTCGGCTTGCCGAGATGGGCTTCACCACCGTCGAGGCCAGGGTCTTTTCCGAGGCGGCACTGATGGAGCGCCGGGTCATCCAGCACGACCCCGCGGCCCTGGCCACGGCTGTGCGTACCCTGTGGGCAGTGCGGGGGCAACTTCCCGTGACTGCGGTGGACGGTCTGCAGTCCTGCTATCGGCTGAAGCAGCCGGTGCTCACCGAATCGGGGCAGACGCCTCATGGGCGGCTGCAGCGCCTGGATGGGCGTCTTAAGGATTTGGCCATTAATGGAGAAACCAGGCAGAACCTGCTCGATATCCTATGGCGGCACCGGGACATTCTTGTCGAGCATCTGGACGGGGTCGACGGCCTGCGCCTGGTTCCGCGGGAGTCATGGCGCCGTTGCCAGGAGTGGGATAAGATTTACTCCTTTTATCAACCGGAGGAGAGGCTGATTTACATCCGGGAGGACATGCGCGCCAGACCGGAGTATTTCGAGGTTGCCTTTCTGGTGGCCCTCGGTCAGTCCCTACTCGGCAACTATGCGGCTGGCAAGGAGATGGCTCCAGTTGAGAACCGGGGCGAGAAAGTGGGCAAGGTCTTCCGACTGGCCCTTCGGCCACCTGCGGAGCGGAGCTGTTTCTTCGCCCCGGAAGAGCTGGACGTTTATCTGACTCTGGCCCGCATGGTCCGGGCTGCCGGCAATGAGCTGCTGTATACGAGGCTGCTGAACGGCAGCGAGCAGTTCACGCCGCCCGGGATGCTTTTCGGCCTCACCTATGCATGGTATCTGGACAACCGGTTTGCCGCCCATATCGAATACAAGATGGCCATCACCAAAACAGAGCTTTCCGATCTTATCCCCGCCCAGATCAAGATGCTGCGTCAGCGGCGGGCCCTTATCGATTTCTTCCGCCGAGTCGTCTTCCGTCATCAGGCCGAAGCCTATGACGAAGAACCGGAGAAGGACTGTCGCTGAGGGCATGGAATCGCAGCTCTCTGAATTCGACCCTGAACGGGCCGGTCGTCTCTGGGTGGCCGTGAGCGGCGACCCCATTCGCCTGGCAGCACTGGCCGAAGAGCTCCGCCGAACCGGGGCGGAAATTCGGGAGGGCGGTGAGGCGTTGGTCGCTCTTATTCCTGCTGCCGCCGATATCGACCGGATGCTGGTGGAGGTGGCAGAAAGGATCGATCGGGCCGGTGCTGCCGGCCGGGCAGCAGTGGTTGAAACCAGGATCGTGTCGGCTGAGGATGGGTGTCAGAAAGGGGAAACGATCCCCATCGGCCGGCATTTCCGGATCGCACCGGTCGACAAGGGACATGTCGCTGATCCGAAAACTATTCTGCTCACCGGCAGCTCCGTTTTCGGTTCAGGTCTTCATCCGAGCACCAGACTCGTTGTGCGAGCCGTGGACGAGCTCGCCGGGAAGGAACCATTTGCAAAAAAGGTTCTCGACGTGGGAACGGGCTCGGGACTCCTGGCGATGATCGCGGCAAGGCGCGGTGCCAAGGCTCTGGGGATCGACATAGCCAACGAGGCAGTAAGCGCTGCCCGCAGGAATGTGGCGGCCAACGGTCTTGATGCGCAGGTGGGGATCGAGGCCACGCCTCTTTCGGAAGTGACCGGCAGTTTCGATCTGATCCTGGCCAACCTCACCGCCTCTGTTCAACTGCGGCTGGCCGATGCACTGCTGCCGCGTCTGGCTGTCGGGGGCGAGCTGATCGTTTCCGGCCTCCTGGGGAGGCAGCAGGAGGAAATGGCTTCGTTCTGGCAGACGAAGGGATTCGAGGTGGTCAACCGCTATGCGGAAGGAAAATGGCGGGCCCTGCGGCTGCGGGCGGGGATGGCGGCAAGTGGGTAAGTGGTCGAGGATGAGCAGATGGGTAAAAGCAAAAAGCAACCCCTTCACTCATCTACTCAACCACTTTCTTCTCACTTTCCCCGGGTTTTCCCGGGCCACAGGATTTTGTGGAGCTGAAGCTGGAGCCGGGCGGGAAGCTGGTCGGCGAGCAGCCACTCGGCCAGCTCGGAGGCGGGCAGCCGATCGGTGACCGGCGAAAAAAGCAGCTGCGCCGTTCGATCCAGCCGGTACTTGCCGATAGTTTCCACCGACCACTCATAATCGGCGCGTGAAGAAAGCACGAATTTGACTTCGTCCCGGGGCGAAAGGAAGTGCACGTTTTTAAAATCCATTTGTTCGTGCATGCCGCTGTCCGGACATTTGAGATCGAGGATCTTGACCACCTCGCCAGGGACCTTCGAAATCCCGAGACTGCCGTTTGTCTCCAGCAGCACGGTGCGGTTCGCGCTGACCAGCATTTTCAGAAGAGGATAGACGTTCTCCTGCAGCAGCGGCTCGCCGCCGGTAACGGCGACGAGTGCCGCTGGATACGAAGCCGTAAAGGCGAGGATCTCATCAAGCAGCATCTGCCGGCCATCCTCCTCATAAGTGTAGCAGGCATCGCAGTAGCTGCACCGGAGGTTGCAGCCGGTCAGTCGGATGAAGGCGCAAGGGGAGCCGGCATAGGAGGTTTCCCCTTGAATGCTGTAGAACAGCTCCGAAACGGTCAACGTAGGCTCAAGCTGCAAAATAGGTCACTCCCGAGCTGTCCGTTTCGTAGACGGTCACACTGTGGGTCCGGTAACGATCGGTGGTCAGCTCTTTTTTGAGGGACTCGAGGATATAGACGGCGATATTTTCCGAAGAGGGGTTCTTCTTCAGAAATTCAGGATGCTCGTTGAGGTTGCGGTGATCGAGCTCGTCGATGACTGCAGCCACCGCTTTTTTCACCTGCCGGAAGTCGATGCCCATCCCCAGCTCGTCCAGTGAATCGGCCTCCACCTTCACTTCCACCTTCCAGTTATGGCCGTGAGGCTTTTCGCAGTTGCCTGGATAATTGCGCAGGTGATGTCCTGCTGAAAAATGGGTTTTGATGAAGATATGAAACATGTCCAACCTTATTGATCTGATTTTGTTCAAGGCTCTTTGAAAAACAGCGATTTTCGACTAGAATGCCTGTTATTTTTACCCGATGCGGCACCGAAAGAACAGTCAAAAATCGTCAACGTTCCACAAGCACCGCATCTTCGCGCGATCGCGCCCGCCCGCATAGCGCTGCTATAGAGGTCGACCGCGCTTGCGCAAATCTACGGCACCAGTGGAACTCTGACTGCATGTCTTTCCCGTGATCGATTTCAATATTCAGGCTCTTTTAAGAATTTAAAAGGAAAACCTCAATGGCTTTTATCGCGCCGTTCCGCGGCCTGCGCTACAATCCATCCAAAATCAATCGGATGGAGGAGGTGGTCACGCCTCCCTACGACATCATTGACGACAAGGCCCGCGATGCTTTTGTGGCCAGAAATCCTTACAACGTGATTCGGCTCGACCTGAGCAAAAGTCATGGCCCCGGGCCGGAGGCGGACCGGTACGAACAGGCCCGCAAGCGGCTCGAGGAATGGCAGCTCGGGCAGAGTCTCATCAGGGATCCCCTGCCGGCCATCTACCTGTATCATATCGAATACATTCACCCCTCCGGCCGGCGGCTCACCCGCAAGGGGCTGGTGGGGCTGGTGCGGCTGGCCGAGTTCAGTGAGGGGGTGGTTAAACCGCACGAAAGGACTTTTCGCGGGGTAGTCACCGATCGGCTGCAGCTTCTTGAGACCTGCCGCACCCAGTTCAGCCAGATCTTCTCCCTTTACCCTGATGAGGAGAATGCCGTCATGGCCCGGCTGGAGCAAAGCTGCCCGGCTGAGCCGCTCTATACATTAACAGATGACAACAGGGCCCGGCACCGGCTGTGGGCAGTGACCGACCCCGATGCCCTGACTAACGTACAGGCGCTGTTTGCCGGCAAGTCCCTTTATATCGCTGACGGCCATCATCGCTACACCACCGCTCTTCAACTGCGGGAACGCATGCGGGAGCAGTTCGGCACCCTGCCGGAGGAGAGCCCCTTCAATCATACGATGATGTACCTCTGCAGTATGGACGACCCCGGCCTGTCGGTGCTGCCGACCCATCGCCTGGTCCGGCTGCCCGGCAACCAGTCTGCCGCGGAGCTGACCACTCGCTTGGAAGAACGTTTTTCCGTCGAGGAAGTGACCGGGGCCTCCCGAGAGACCCTGGTGGCCGAGAGCCTTTCCCGCATGGAAGAACGGGAGAAGGGAACCGTATTCGGACTCTATCATCCGGCTGAGGACCGTTGCTTTCTGCTCACCCTTCGGGATGGGGGCATGGCGGCCGAGTTCAGCAGCGACTCGCCGCTCCTCGATCTCGACGTGGTGGTCCTGTCCGATTTGGTCCTTGAGCGGCTCCTCGGATTAGATCATGGCCGGTGCGAAGGGGAGAACCTGGTCGATTACTACAGCGATCCCGACGAGGCCATCGATGCGGCGGTCAAGGAGGCGGCCGGGCAGAAGGAGTGGTCGCCTGTCATCTTCCTGATGAACCCCACCCCGGTCCGGCAGGTCAAACAGGTGGCGGACGCCAATCTGGTCATGCCCCACAAGTCCACCTTCTTCTATCCAAAGATTCTCACCGGCCTGGTGATGAACAAGCTGGAGGCTGGAGAAAAGATCGGCAGGGTGGGTGCTCGCTGCGCTTGAAGATGAAGAGTTGAGGTCGGAGATCGTTTTGCCGGATGTCAGAGCCGGTAAACGGTTGTTGCTGCAGTCGTCACAACCGTAAGTCAAAACCCGGATACCGATTACGACAACGATGCGAGAAGGTGTGGCAGAGGTATTTTGTCTTTACCTTTCACCTTGAACCTTGTGCCTTTTTATGCCTTGAACCTGACCTTTTTTTCGGAAAACCGCCTTATGCCGTGGTTCTATGTTCGCCGACAATGAATTCAGCCGCGATTCCCTGTTCGCCGGCCAGCTCCAGATTCTCCAGCCCCGGCAGGGGTATCGCTTCTCGGTGGATGCCGTTCTTCTCGCCCATTTCATCACCCCGAAAAGAAACGAACGGCTCCTCGACCTGGGCACCGGCTGCGGCATCCTGCCCCTGATTCTTTCCTACCGCCATCCCGAGCTCACCGGCGTCGCCCTCGAAATCCAACCCCGCCTGGCTGCTCTGGCCAGAGAGAACCTTGCCAGAAACGGCCTTGCCGCAGCATGGCAAGTGGAAGAGCACGATTTCAGAGGGCTCGCCGGATTTCTGCCTGCAGGCGGTTTCGACTGGGCGATCAGCAATCCACCCTACCGTTCGGCGGGAACCGGCCGCCGCAACCCCCTGGTCGAGGAGGCTGCCGCCCGGCACGAGCTTACCGCCGACCTGCCGGCGGTGGTCGCCGCCATGCGTCACGCTCTCAAGAACGGCGGCCGGACCGCTTTGGTCTATCCCGCGGCCCGGATGGCCGCCCTCATCGCGACCCTCAAGAC
>JARRJE010000140.1:0-5544 GCA_037379765.1 Deltaproteobacteria bacterium | reverse complement strand
AAGATCGGTGGGCGGCGGCAGGCCGCTGATCCGGGCAGTCAACCTGTCGAGCGTCCGCTCGTCGGCCGAGGGCAGGGCCTGGACCAGAAAGCCGCCTGCCGCGGCGACAACGCCTTCCCGCTCCAGGTAGACCCCCAGGCCAACCGCCGAAGGGGTCTGCTCCGATTCGGTGAAATAGTAGGCCAGGTCCTCGGCTATTTCACCGGTGTAAAGCTGAACGATGCCCCGGTAGGGTTCCTTTAACCCCAGATCCTTGGCCACGGTAAGAAAGCCTGCCCGGCCCAGCCCAGTGGCCACATCGAGCTTGCCGTCCGGCCGGGGAGGGACTGCCGCCTGCGGCTCCGCCACATAGCCCCGGACCGCGCCATTGCTGTCCGCCTCCACGAGGATTTTGCGCAAGGGACCATTGCCCTCAAACTTGAGGGCCACCCGGCCGCCTGTCTTGAGCAGGGCTCCCATGAGGGCACCGCCGGTAAGGGCTCGGCCCAAAGCGGCGGAGGCCGTGGGGGCGGTGGCATGTCGGCGGCAAGCCTCGGCCACCAGCTCGGTGGAAAGGCAGGCGAGCGCCCGAAAGTTTTCCGATTCGGTGACGGCCCGCACCAGGTAGTCGGTCATGAATAAGCGGTCCCAGGATGCGCTGTTTTGTCGACGGTGGCTGCCGACGGTCCACCGCGGAAGCTCGCTGCTTCTTTGGTTATACTTGTTTGCTTTGCTTTATCAGGTACAGGCATAAGCCAGTTAGGTTCATCGTAGGGTCTATGAAGGCTCCGCCGGTTTCCTCGAATCGAAGAGAAGGAAGGAGAATCAGCGGAACCCGGCGATGCGCAGAGATACCAGCTCACCACGGCAGTGGTCGCAGAACCGGTGTCCCTTCCGGTCGGTGTCGGCCAGGGAATTGGAAAAGTTCATCACGCACTCCGGAGCAGAACAATGATAAAGGCCCCAGGCGTGGCCAAGCTCATGGATCGCTTCTTTGAGGAGACGTTCGCGAAAGAGCTCCTGGTTCTCGGGACGGCCGTAAAACGAGGGGCGCAGTCGGGGCAGGGCCACGAAGGCGGGACCGCCGAACTTGGCCTGGCCGAAAATGAAATTGAGCCCTTTGGCGTAACAATCCGCATCCGCAAATCCCAGGGCCAATCCCGGGACCGGGTAGGGCGGCTTCTGAAGGGTTTTCAGGATCGCCGAGCCGAGATGCTGGCGCCGGCGTTTGCTGTAGCCGGAGGCTGGCAGGGGCAAAGGCGGGCCGATTTCGATCTCACCGTCCAGAAGGCCGGCCAGCTCGTCGGCCAGCCAGGCAAGAAGATCGAAGGAAACCTGTTCGAACGGGACAAGGGTGATCAGTGGGGACATGGCAGAGGCAAACCGGCTCGTTGTTTTTTCGATTGTAACACGGGAGGCAAGGATAGGGCGAACAGGGATGGAGAACCCGACTGCGGATCTCAGCCGTTTTGCGGCTTGAACTGGCCGTTTTCGAAGCAACCGGCGATCTGCTGCCCGTCCGGCAGGAGGATGGTGCCCTCGCCGTGCATGACTCCTTTGGCGAAGCCCCCGTGCCATTGACTGCCGTCAGCCTGGACCAGTCGGCCCTGGCCGTGAAACTGATTATCCACGAACTCGCCTTCGTAGCGGCAGGTTCCAGGCTGCTCGAGGATGCCGCGGCCATTGAACATGTTGTTGCTGAAGCCGCCGGTGTAGGTCATGCCGTTGACCTGGGTGAGCGTCCCTTCCCCCTCGAACCTGCCGTTGACGAATTCGCCCTCATAGCGGTTGCCCTCGGCATCGACAAGAACGCCGCGGCCGTGCGGCTGTTCGTCCTGGGTCTCGCCTTCGTACACCGTGCCGTTCTCCAGGCGGATGGATTTTTTCTCGCCCATGCCTTGCCTCCGTGGAAAAATTATTCAGCCAGCCTAACATATCGCCAGTTTCTTGCAAAGAGAATGGCCCGAGAAGCGCGGGTGCTAATGGATCGCCGTCAGCCGACGACAAAAGCAGCTGCAGATTTTCGTCGTGATTCCGAAGAAATACCAGGGAAGGGAGGTTTCCGGAGCATCCACATTCGCTGAAGATGCTCGAAAAAGGCCTGTGAGTGGACTCCCCGATCAGGCCGATGAACAATGCCGACCAACTGGCAAGCCAAGGTTCGCCCCAGCCCCACACAAGCGTAGGAATTAACTCCCAGGGAAAAGTTTACAGGTGCCGGAGATACGCGAAAGAGGCCTGTGAGCTGTACTCCCGTACGCGAACAGGCCGATGACAAAGTAGATTCGGTGCCTGTGAACGTTTCCCTAGATTTGGCCGTTGAGTTTGGCCCAACCCAGACCCAGGTATTCGTATACGGCCCTTTCTGATTTAGCGAGATTGGCGGCGCTCGGAAAGAAATCGCCGGGGTTCGTCGTTCTGGATTTTTTTACCGGAAATTGGGCCGGGGCCGGAATCGGCGCCATGCCCAGGTGCTTGAAAAGGGCCATGGCGCGCGGCAGGTGCGAGGCGGAGGTCACTAGGACAAAGGGCCGGTCGGAGATGATTTTTTTGATGAGGCGCGCCTCCTCCTCGGTATCCAAGGACTTGGTTTCCAGGAGAATGTCCTTTGCGGGGACCCCGAGAGCCTTGGCCGTTCTGGCCATGATCTCGGCATTGGGAACCGGATCGAAAATCTTGCCGCCTGAAAGCAGAAGCCGAGTGCCGGGCAGGCAGCGCTTGATGCGGATCGCTTCGGTGAGCCGGGCCAGGGCCGCACCATCGATCTGGCTGGTGGGAGGAAGCCGCTTGTCGGAGGTGTTGCCGCTGCCAAGGACCACGATATATTGGACAGCCGGAACCTTGGCGGGATCGAGCGGCGGATAGCAGTTCACGAAAGGCGCGAGCAGCCAGTTGGCTACTGGGGCGATGCTGAAAGCCCACAGCAGAAGCAGCCCTCCGGTGGTCAGGAGTCCGCCCAGCCGCTGCCGATGGGAATACGCTAGGAAAACAAGCCCCAGGAAAGCGAGAAGGAGCGAAAAGGAGAGGGGCATGAGAAGGGAGGTGATAATCTTTTTGGCAAGAAAAGTGTCCATTTTTGTCTTAAATCATTGAAAAATTAGTTATCGTCAAACCAGGTGCAGATTTCTTCCTGCCAGCGGTCGAGTTGCTTCCTGTAAGGTTCCACCGGCCATTCCAGTCCGCACCCCGTGCAGACCACCCGTGCGCTGTGTCAACGGCCGGCGAGCCGGGACCGGCCACCGCAAGCGATACAGGCCAGCTCAGGCTCCGGGCGGCCGGTTTCCCAGCTCCTTTCCGTCATAACCATTATTGAGTCACAGACTAATGAGTGTTTCCAATTCGTTTCATTGCCGGCATCGGATCTCCCTGATGGCCTATCGTCACCACAGGATAGCACAAGTCGAAAGATTTTGGCAGGAAAGCCCACAGTGCGGGAGCCAAGAAACAGCCGGAGCTAATCTTTGGAGTAGTCCATCGCGCCCGGATCCAGACTCAGGGTTCCGTCCTGCTCCTTGTCGAGGGCGGTGATGAAGAACACCAGAATGTTCTCGGTGACCTTCTCGGCTTTCAGCCGGCGGCAGACCGTGCCTGTCCATTTCGGCATCATCACTCCAGGAGAATCAAATACGGCTGCAGTTTGACTGGCGCCTTGTTCAAGTGCCTCTCTGCCGGTGGCCGCAGTGATGATTTCATGAACACCCTGCAGGGCATAGGCCAGAAGCTGCAGGCTGGCCGGGGTATCGTCGACGATGAAAATGCGGGCTTTTTGACATGCGGCCGGTAAATTGGATCTGGCTGAAAGAAGGAAGAGAGGCTATTTTGACTGCTACTAGTGATCGATTTGCGGAAGGCTGTCAAGTTGAAAACCAAGCCTTTCGCGTCGTAACTCCTTCGTACTATATCAAAAAAGGGAGAAGCAAAGATGAGCACCTGGTTCATTGCCGAGAAGGGAAAGACCCAAGGGCCATATACCCATCATGAGATCCGGGCCGGCCTGGCCGCAGGCCGCTATCGGCCGGAAACCATGGTCTGGAAGCAGGGATTTGCCGACTGGCAGCCCATTGCCCAGGTCCCGGAGCTCACGGCCGCGGGCCACGAGGCCGCCGCCATGCCGCCCCTGCCGAATGAAGGCAGGCAGTGCCACGAGATCGACTACGAGATTTTCGGCAACGAGATGCAGTTCGTGGAGATCGAGCTCGATCCGGAAGAGAGCGCGGTGGCCGAGGCCGGAGCCATGATGCACATGGCCGACGGCATCGAGATGGAGACGATCTTCGGCGACGGCAGCGCCCAGCAGAGCGGCTTTTTCGACAAGCTGGTAGGGGCGGGCAAACGGCTGATCACCGGCGAGAGCCTTTTCTGCACGGTGTTCACCAACCAGTGGCCGGGCAAGGCCCGGGTGGCCTTCGCCGCACCCTATCCGGGCAAGATCATTCCTCTCGACTTGAGGGATTATGACAACCGGATCATCTGCCAGAAGGATGCGTTCCTTTGCGCCGCCAAAGGCGTTTCCATCGGAGTGGCCTTTCAGAAGCGGATCGGCACCGGGCTTTTCGGCGGCGAGGGGTTCATCATGGAGAAGCTCGAAGGCGACGGCCTGGCCTTTCTCCATGCCGGCGGCACCATCGTCCAGAAGGAGTTGGCTGCGGGCGAGACCCTGCGGGTCGACACCGGCTGCCTGGTGGCCCTCACTCAGGAAGTGGGTTACGACATTCAGTACGTGGGCAATGTCAAATCGGCCATTTTCGGCGGCGAAGGGCTCTTCTTCGCGGTCTTGCGGGGACCGGGCCATGTCTGGCTCCAGTCCTTGCCGTTTTCCCGCCTGGCCGGCCGCATTTATGAGTCCATGCCCCAAACCATTGGTAATAACCAGACGGGGGAAGGGTCGATTCTGGGGGGAATCGGACGGATGTTCGAGCAGTAAGGTAGGTGGGCGGCCATTGGCCGTGAGTCCGCTTCGATTGCTTAAGTGGCAAAGGTGAATTTAACGCCGGTTTTTGATGAAAGTGCCTTTTTCGAACTCTTCGAAGGCGATTTGCAGCTCCTCCTGGGTGTTCATAACGATCGGACCGTACCAGGCCACCGGTTCGCCGATGGGTCGGCCCGAGACCAGGAGGAAGCGGACCGGAGAGTCCTCCGTTTTGATTGCAACTTCATCCCCGGCCTGTTCGTAGAGGACGATGGTCTCGGCGCCGAACCTGCAGTCCCTCTTGAAGTCGAAATAGTTGAGGCCGATCACCTCATGGGCGAACGGATTGCGCTCTTCTTCGAAATACGCGCTTCCCTCGACCACATAGGCAAAAACGGTGTGGCCGGCAACCACCGCATGGGTGAAGGTGGTGTCTGCCGGCACGGACACGTCGATATATCCCGGATCGGTGACGATGTCCCTGACCGGGCCTGTCACTCCGTCGACGGTTCCGGAGACGATTCTCACCGTTGCCCCCGAGGGCAGTTGTTTGCGGGGAATCTCGTCGTCTTTAACTCCCCGGTAGCGGGGGGCCATCATCTTGTGACTGGCCGGCAGATTTGCCCAACGCTGGAACCCCCACAGTAAGTTGTCCA
>JARRJE010000139.1:0-5582 GCA_037379765.1 Deltaproteobacteria bacterium | reverse complement strand
TCAAGGGCGGCAAAACCTGCATCCCGGCGTGCCTTTCCTCCCCGCCGCGGCCACCATTGCAAGGTTTCCTTTCCTTCCTCTTACCGAGAGGAGAGCAAATGTTTAAATATGAAGAGCGTCCCCATTGTAACACTTTTTGAGTACCAAAGGGCCGATATAGGAAATAATTTAAGGCGAGAGGCAAAAGACATTACCCCGCCTGGATGCATTTGGCACATTACGCATCGGTGTCAAAAGAAGGGGTGTTTTACAGTTTGCGACTCCGGATGATGTTATAGACCAGCCAGAGGCCGACGATACCGGAAACCAGGTAGCCGACTATTCCGAGTGCCGGATAGCCGAAGAGCAACGGCTTGACGCCGGTGGTGATGATCATCGACGAACCGATGATCAGCGCGCCGATGACCACCCCTGAGGTCAGGCGGCTGCTGGCGTTTTCCAGGCTGGTGCGCAGTTCCGAAAGATTCTCGTGCTTGAAGCGCACCGCCATACGGCCGCTCACCAGTTTGTCGATGATGTCGTCAAGGCGGGCCGGCAACCGGCGGTGGAGCCTGGCGTAGTGTCGCAGCAGGCGGCCTGTCTGGCGCAGAAGCTCCTGCGGCTGCCAGCGGGCCTGGGCAATGCGGCGGATGATCGGCTCCGCCTCGGTGATGATGTTCAGCCGCGGGTCGAGCTGCCGCGCGGTGCCTTCCGCGGTCACCATCGCCTTGATCATAATGGCCAGGTCGACGGGAAGATGCAGGCGGTTTTCCCGGACAATGTCGCTGATCTCGAGCAGCAACCGACCGAGATTGATTTTGCTGAGCGGCAGACTGTGGTAGGTGTCGAGGACCTCCAGCAGTTCGCGCTCCAGCTGCTGCCGGTCGACTCTCTCCTCAGACCGGGCGAGGTTGAGGATGTTCTCCGTGAGCTCCTCGCTGTCCCTCGCGATGATCCACTCGATGAGATCGAGAACCTGCAGCCGGCTGGCCGGGGTCAGGCGGCCGACCATGCCCCAGTCCAGGAGGCAGAAGACCGAACCGTCCAGGATCAGCACATTGCCGGGATGCGGATCGGCATGGAAGAAGCCGTCTTCCAGGACCTGCTTGATCATCAGCCGCAGCCCTGTGGAGGCCAGGGCGCTCTTTTTATCGGCGGCAAGGCCGTCGAGGTCTTTGAGATGGACCCCGGTGACCAGCTCCATGGTCAGGACCCGGCCGGTGCAGAAGTCTTCGTAGACCTGGGGGATCTTCACCGAGGCCTCGCCGGCGAAGTTGTTGCCGACGATCCGCATGTGCCGGGCCTCGCGCAGGAAATCGATCTCGTGGGAGAGGGTGCGGCGGATCTCTTTGGCCAGATCCGGCAGGTTGTAGTTGACAAAGCGGGCCATGCGCTCGTGGACTTGATCGGCCAGGATCTGGAGGATGTCGAGATCGGTGGCGATGATCTCTTCGATGCCGGGTCGCTGCACCTTGACGGCAACGGCATGGCGGCCGTCGCGCAGCACGGCGCGGTGCACCTGGGAGAGGGAGGCACCGGCCAGGGGTTGCGGGTCGAAAAAGCAGAAAATCTTCTTGAGGGGGGCATCCAATTCCTGTTCCACCACGGTGCGGATGGCGTCAAAGGGCTCGGGCGCCACTTCATCCTGCAGTTTGCGCAGCTCGATCACCAGCTCGGTCGGCAGGATATCGGGCCGAAGGCTCAAGATCTGGCCGATCTTGATAAAGCTCGGGCCCAGCTCCACCAGCAGCAGCCGCAGCCGCTTCCAGGTGGTCATCGGCTCCGCGGCCCGGTAATTTTTCTCAAGGAGCTCTTTGCCGGGCAGATCGAGGCGTTCGACGATATCGTCGAAGCCGAAGCGCAATAAGGCCACGGCAATATCCTTGAATCGGCCAAGGTGGTCGACGGTCTTACTGTGCAAACGGCTCTCCTTCCGATGCATCAGAGATCAAGCGCATCATATCTTCGCACGATCGCTCCCGCCCGCATGGTGAAATAGCGAGCAGTCGCGTTTGCGCGAATCTGCGGCAGCCGTGATCCCTGACAACTTATTGCCAATAATCCCAGTGAACAATTTACCAGTGGTTACTCTGATGTAGCAGGACCGAGCCGGTCTTCGACCATGGTCAGCCTTTTCTCGACATTGTCCAGGCGTTGTTCCAGATCGGCGAATGCTCTTTTACTGCCGATATCGAGGCGATCGAGCCCCTGGCGCAGCAGTTCGTCGACCTTGACCTCCAGCTCTTTTTGTTGCCGGCGGCCTTCGCCAACCAGTTCATTAACCAGGGTCTCGGCCTCGGCACGGCTCAGTTTGCCTTTTTCGACCAGCTCGCGGGTCGCTTCCAGCACCTTGTCCCTGGTGACGAAGGCGATGCCGAGACTGGCCAGCAGTCCCTTCTGGATGAGCTCGATCATAGGTGTTTCCTCCGTGGAATATTAACCTTTGAGAATCAACAAAATAGTTTGATCCGACCCCAAGGCAATGGGGAACTATCCGCCCCCCTTCGTTCTGCAGGGATGGTTCTATTTCCAATAATAATTCCCCTCCGCTACGGAGAATATCAATCTGAGCTACACAGGGAGAGATCACCCTAAATAGATTCTAACAGCCCAATGATTCCCGGGGCTAACATAGTTTCACAGCGATTGGCTTGATGAGCAGAATTCCGGAGAATGATTCCTTAAATCAATCGGCAAGCAGTACTTGCACTGGGCGGTGTAGCTTTCCTGCTATTTGGTTCCGATCAAAGGCAGCAAACCTGCATCCCGGCGTGCCTTTTCGACCCGCCGCGGCCATCATTGCCTAGCTGTATTTCTGACATGATGAAACAAAGAGCCATCACCGCAAAACGCTATACCTTGCACCAACCATGATTCAACGTTTTCCTCATTTTACCCGGCAGCCTCCCCGGATACTTTCGCAGGTCCGACCATAAAGCTTTTCGAGCCAGTCGGCCACGCCCCGGCGGCCTGTTCGGGGACGACTGCAGGCCGGGCACGGCTCGATGCTCGCGAGCTTGCGCAGCAGCCGCTGGGTAGTGGCCACGAAAGTGGCGTGGCTCCAGGTCAGGGGCGAGACCGACAGTGGCTCGCCCGTTTTCGGGTGAACCTGCTCGGGCAGTACTCCAGAAGGGTGGGCATGATCGGCCACCCAGCGCATAAAGGAAATGGCCTCGGCCATCTCCTCCCGGCTGCGCGCTTTGTCGATGACATAGTCGGCCAGCCAGAGGGTGCAGATCACCCAAGGGTTTCCTGGCAGCCGTTCATCCTGCCGATGATAGAGGTCACGCTCATAGCGGGCCACGCCGCCCACCGGCCCCTCCACCCATAAGGTTTCCCGCAGGGCCTGCATGGTGGCGGCAAGGCGAGGGTCATCCGCTTTGTACATCCCAAAAGCAAAAAGGCCCCAGAGCGAGGCGTCGCAGGCGGAATCCACCTCCCAGTTCCCCTCTTCGTTCGGTCGGAGCATCCTGCAGAAGCGCCCATGCGATTCCATCCAGAGGTGGAGCGAGGCCGCCTCCCTGATTTCGGCGGCCGAGTTACGGTAGTGCGCCGCCTTGTCCTCCTCGCCAAAAATGGTACAGAACAGGGAGGCGGCGGTGAGTCCCCCGAATACGACGCCCACTGTGTAGCTCGGGATGCCGCGCCGCTCTTCCCACAAATCGTAGGATGGTAGTGGCAGACCGGTCTTCCCGTCCCGGTAGCTGCACATGAAGTTGGCAGCCCGTTTGATGAGCGGCCGATAAAGGGGCTTAATGAACTCGATGTCCCGGTAGATGACGAAATGGTTCCAAAGGGCCCAGATGACCAAGGCCGTCTCGTCCTCCTGAATGGGAAGCTGCTCCTGGCCCTCATCTGCCCAAGGGTGCCAGGAGGAGGCCAGCGTGCCGTCCGGATTGTACTTATGTAGAAAATATCCCTCCTTCTCGACCAGGCCGGCGACGAAGCGGTAGAAATTTCGGGCCGGCTCGGGATAACCCGCCAAGTCCAGGCTATTGGCGGCCAGGGCGCCGTCTCGAGGCCAGACGTAGGAATAGGTGTCCCGATTGAAATGGATGACGTCCGAGTCATTGGCCGCGATGATGCCGCCCTGCCAGTCGATCTGAGTATTGAGCACCAGTAAGCTCCGCCGATAGAGATCGCCGATCTCGGCAGGCAGCTCTTCAAGGAGCGGCGTTTCCTTGTGGACCCAGAGGTGCCAGTAGTCGGCGGTGCGTTTAACCAGGTTCTCCGGCTGCTTGTGCTTGACCAGACCGTCCAGCCGCCGCACCTCTTCCCAGGAAATTCCAACCGCCAGCCAGTAATGAAGCTTCCCTTCGCCCCCTCCTTCCAGGGTCAGATGCAGGGCCACCGCCGAATCAACCGAGCCCTGGGCGATGGGGTTGCCCGAAAGAAGGCCGTCTTCCGCATCCCGGAAGGTCCCCTCTTTGTTATTGCTGTGCTTCTGGCCCACGGCATGCTGGTCGAGTCCCTTGCCACCGGCAATGCGACCGTTCACCAGGAAATAGCGCGCCCCCTTGTAATGAATAATGCCGCCGGTCTTTGGGTCCAGGGCCGCGGTATCGCCGATACTGTTGCCCATGATATCGAAGCTCTGACAGAAAAAGAGCCGAATCTCCTGTCGAACGGGGCGCAGGTTCTCCACTGTGATCTCCCGCAGGTAGACGTTTTCATGGAAATCCACCGAATCATAGCAGGTAAGGCGCACCCCCAGCCCTGCATGCCGGAGTACCACCTTGGTGACGAGGGTGTCAGGAATATAAGCGAGGTCGATCTCCCACCCCGGTCCGATCCAAGAAAACTCGCCATCCACCCAGACCCCGAAGCGGAAGAGATCGCCTGCGATCTGATTTTCCTGGCCAACGTGCGGAAAATAGAGATCGCGGAGTGCATACTGCCGGTCGAAACAGATAAGCAGCTTGCGGTTGCCTACCGGGATGTCACGGGGCATGATTTTTCAGCTCTTCCTTTTCTTGAGCTTGTTATATCCAATCCGGCGGATGAACGTTCCTTGACAGTTCCTGGTTGCTGAGGGCTTCCGGCAGGACCAAAGGCTGTCCGCCCATGGCGGTTCTCCTATTTTGAAGGGAGCTGAGGAGGTAAACCTAGTAGTGCTTCAGGCTATCAAAGAGGAAACGCATGAGTCAATCACAGGCGTGACCAGTTCCTTATGATTGCTTTGTCAGGAGTAAAGATTTCATACACAACCTCATCCGCCCGATCCGCTCTCAGGCAGGATAACTTTCCCAAAACCTTCCTTATCTCAGAGAGGCGATCTGCTTCCCGAGTATCTCAGTTTAAGCCCCCTTGAACCTTTTTCCGGCCATGGAGCCGCTGGTCCCCAATAGGCGTCCTGCGCGCCCTCCTGCTCTAGCTCAGCATCTTGGTCGGTGCGCGGCAGGGAGCCCCGCCCACCTATTTACCCCTTCAAGAACGCCGCCTGATTGTAATCAAGCAGATTGCCGATACGGTCCAGTTGGATGTCCGCGGATGGATAGCGGTCCAGGACCCCGGGGTCCTTGGCATAGTGGACCTGTTTGACAAACACGGTGGTCACTCGTTTTCCCAAGATTTATTTGATGGCCGCAAGGAGGCGAAGCTTG
>JARRJE010000138.1:0-5583 GCA_037379765.1 Deltaproteobacteria bacterium | reverse complement strand
GCTTTCAGCACTCGGCCCTCAGTTATTCAGCAACAACACCTTGGGAGTAAGAATCGCCTTGCTGTAAAATGGCCGGATTTCAATCCGGATTCACTGACCGCTGATAACTGAACGAATCATATATTAGAGTCCGCGCCTGCCGCGGGCAAAATCCATCGCCAGCATAGCACAACCACATGTCCTATCAAAGAATTGCCGATCTCATTCGAGACAAGCCCATCGGGAAGCAGGTTGAGATAAGGGGCTGGCTGCGCACCCGCCGCGACGCCAAGGGATTTTCCTTTTTGGAGGTGAACGACGGCTCCTGCCTGGCCAACCTGCAAGTGATTGCCGATGGTACCCTGCCGGGCTACCACTCCGAGGTGCTCAAGCTTGCAACCGGCAGCTCCCTGCGGGTCGCCGGCGAGCTCGCCGCCTCGCCTGCCAAGGGCCAGGAAGTGGAGCTCCGGGCCGCCGAGCTCAAAGTCTATGGCTGGGCTGACCCCGAGACCTATCCGCTTCAGAAAAAACGCCATTCCTTCGAGTTCCTGCGCTCCATGGCCCACCTGCGGCCGCGGACCAACGCCTTGGGAGCGGTGGCCCGGGTGCGGAGCCGGCTCTCCTTTGCCGTCCACGATTTTTTTCAGCAGCGCGGCTTTTTCCAAGTCCACACGCCGGTGATCACCATGAGCGACTGCGAGGGGGCAGGCGAGATGTTTACGGTCACCGCCCTCGATCTGGCAGACCTGCCTCGGACAGAGGGACGGGTCGCCTTCGAGGAGGACTTCTTCGGCCGGCCCGCCCGGCTCACGGTGAGCGGGCAGCTGGAAGCCGAGGTCTACGCCCTTGCCCTGGGTCGGGTCTACACCTTCGGCCCCACCTTTCGAGCGGAGAATTCCAACACCAGCCGCCATCTCGCCGAATTCTGGATGATCGAGCCGGAAATGGCTTTCTGCGATCTTGCAGGCGACATCGACCTGGCCGAGGAGTTGCTGAAGCACCTTGTGACGGTCGCTCAAGACCAGTGCCGGGAAGAAACCTCCCTCTTTGCCCGGTTCATCGACAAGGAGCTGCCGGCCCGGCTGGAGTCGGTCCTGGCCCGCGATTTCGTGCGAATCTCTTACACCGATGCGGTGGAGCTTCTCGAAAAATCGGACCGGGCCTTCACCTTTCCGGTCGCCTGGGGGCTCGATCTCCAGTCGGAGCACGAACGCTACCTATGCGAGGAGATCTTCAAGCAGCCGGTGGTGGTCACCGACTATCCTAAGGCGATCAAGCCCTTTTACATGCGGGTCAACGACAACGGCGAGACGGTGGCCAACATGGATATTCTTTTTCCCGGGGTTGGCGAGATGGTGGGAGGCAGCCAGCGGGAAGACCGGTACGGTACCCTGGCCGCCCGCCTCGATGAGTTGGGCCTGAACCGAGCCGATTACGAATGGTACCTCGACCTGCGCCGTTATGGCAGCGTGCCCCATGCCGGCTTCGGCGTAGGTTTCGAGCGGCTCATCCAGTTCGTCACCGGCATGCACAACATTCGGGAAGTGATCCCCTTCCCCCGGGCGCCGGGCTCGGCCGAATTTTAAAGGGACAAGGGACAAAGGTCTCAGCCCTTGTCAGATTCTCCTTGAACCTTGTCCTTGAGCCTTGGGCCTTGAACCTCGAACCTTGAACATGCAGGAAACCATGAGTGCCAACCACCAAACCGGCGACATCGACCTGTTGCTCCAGGTCCTGCCTCCTCACCTCAAGGAGATGATCGAGCAGCAGGATCGCCTGGAAGAGCTGCTCGAGATCGTCATCGATCTGGGACGACTCCCTGAGGCCCGCTTCCCGGACCGACTGGCCACCCTTTCCGAACGGTCCGTCGCCAGGGAGGACATCGACTACGTGGTCAGCCGGACCAGCACCTTCTCCGAGGACAACCGGGCCGGCATCGAGCGGACCCTGCATCGGATCTCTGCCATCCGCAACCGGGTGGGAACCGTGATTGGCATCACCTGCCGGGTGGGACGGGCTATTTACGGCACAGTGGAAATCCTCGCCGACAAGATCGAATCGGGGAAATCGATGCTGCTGCTGGGTCGGCCCGGGGTGGGGAAAACCACTTTGCTCCGGGAGGCGGCCCGGGTTCTGGCGGATGAATTCGGTAAACGAGTGATCATCGTCGATACCTCCAACGAGATCGGCGGTGACGGCGATATCCCCCATCCCGGCATCGGACGGGCGCGGCGGATGCAAGTGCCCTCCCCCCATCGTCAGCACGCGGTGATGATCGAGGCGGTGGAGAACCATATGCCGGAAGTGATCGTGATCGACGAGATAGGCACCGAGGCCGAAACCCTGGCCGCCCGCACCATCGCCGAGCGCGGGGTGCAGCTCATCGCCACCGCCCACGGCAACACCTTGGAGAATCTGTTGCAGAACCCCACCCTCGCCGACCTGGTGGGCGGAGTACAGGTGGTGACCATTTCCGATGAGGAGGCCCGCCGGCGGGGCACACGGAAAAGTGTGCTCGAGCGCAAGGCGCCACCCACCTTCACGGTGCTGGTGGAGATCCAGGACCGTGATCGGGTGGCCATCCATGATGACGTGGCCACGGTAGTCGACGCCTTTCTTGACGGCCTGCCCGCCGAACCGGAAGTGCGGGTTCGCACCGCCGACGGTAAGGTAAAGGTGGAACAGGAGGCAGAGGTCACTGAGTCAACGGGGCTGCACCTGGAAGTGTCGCGCCGTCCCATCCCGTCCAAGCGGGCTCGGCGGCGAATTACCCGCATCTTCACTTATGCGGTGAGCAAAAGCCGGCTGGAACGCGCCATCCAGAAGTTCCGGGCCCCCGCGGCCATCGTCGAAGACATCAACCGGGCCGATCTGGTCCTCACTCTCAAATCGCAGGAAAAACGTCAGCCCCGCCGGGTCCGCGAGCTGCAGGAACGGGGGGTGCCCCTCCATGTGGTCCGCAGCAACACCGTCACCCAGATCGAAAACTTTCTGCGTGCGGTCTTCGAGATTCAGGAACCAGGGGAAGGTGAGGATACGGCCCTGCAGGAAGCAGAATCCGCGGTGACCGAGGTTTTCCAGAAGGGTCACCCCGTGGAGCTTTCCCCCCGCAGCGCGCACATCCGAGCCTTGCAGCACCAGCTCGCCCATCGCTACGGGCTGATCACCGAAAGCAAAGGAAGGGATCCATTCCGCCGAGTAGTCGTCTTCCCCCTGTAAATGCACAGCCACCGCATCTGCTTTGTCATCGGCCTGTTCGTGTACACGGGGTCCACTTCACAGGCCCCTTTCGCGCATCTGCGGCACTGCTGAACATTTACAGTTCTGATGATGAAGGATAGCAAGTTAATACTCTTGCAGACTGACTCTTCTGTTCAGCCCTCGCCTCTTGGGCCTTGGGCCTCGTCCCTTGAACCTGGAGCCTAATCTTATGCCCGATCGAAATCTTCACTGCGTTACCGGGGCCTTCGGGTTTTCCGGCAGGTACATCGCCAGTCGGCTGCTGGCCGCGGGACAGGAGGTGATCACCATCACCAATTCGCCGCACCGGGAAAATCCCTTTGGCGGCCGGGTCAAGGCCTATCCTTTTCACTTCGATCAGCCTGAAAAACTGACCGCTGTCCTAAGCGGGGTTAAGGTGCTCTACAACACATATTGGGTGCGGTTCAACCATCCCCAGTTCTCTTTCGCGCAAGCGGTCAAAAACAGTCATCATCTCTTTGCCGCCGCCAGGGAAGCAGGGGTGGAGCGGATCGTTCACGTGAGCATCACCCACGCCGATGAAAACTCACCGCTCGAATACTTCAGCGGGAAAGGCAAGGTGGAGCGGTTGTTGCAGGAATCGGGCCTTTCGCATGCCATCCTGCGACCGGCAGTGCTTTTCGGCCGGGAGGGCATCCTCATCAACAACATCGCTTGGGTGCTCCGACACTCACCGGTTTTCTTCCTCTTCGGGGACGGCAGCTACCGACTACAGCCAATTTTTGTCGATGATCTGGCTGCCCTGGCGATTAGAGAGGGACAGAATCGAGAAAATAAAATCATCGAAGCCATCGGCCCCGAAACCTATACTTTCAAAAAACTGGTACAGGAGATCAGCCGGGCGATCGGCACGAGACGGCCCCTGCTCTCGGTTCCGCCGGGTCTCGGCTACCTGGTGGCAAAGTTCATCGGCCGCCTGAAGGGGGATGTGGTGGTCACCCGCGAGGAGATCGAAGGTCTGATGGCCAACTGCCTCTACGTCGAGGCGCTGGCGGCCGGGACCATCCGCCTGTCCGATTGGCTCAAAGAGGAGGCTGAATTCCTCGGCACCAAGTATGAGAGCGAGCTGGCCAGGCGCTTGGACCGGCTGAGCGGGTATCTTCCCCACAACAGCCAAACCGGCCGGAACCTGTGATCAAGGCTCGTGAGATATCCTGATTTTTCCTCAATAAAATATTCATAAAATTAGATATATGGTTGACGCGTCAACCCCATCGGCATACGCTGCGGAGGTGTCAAAAAAACCAAGAACGTGAACCAGGGTCGCAACGATCTCGCCTCCCATCATAACACCGCGCTCATGAGTTCCCTCCCGAATCCCTGCCGGGTCAGAATGCACAGATGTTTTCTGTTTTTGCTCTTACTCCTCCTTGGCTCGATCTGTCCGCCTGCCCGTGCCCTGGAGATCACGCTGCCGACCGTCTATCAGGCCGGCACCAATGTTTCCGGCTGGCTGATGAGTGAAAAGCTCGACGGGGTTCGCGGCTATTGGGATGGCAGGCACCTTCTTTCAAAAACCGGAAAGCCTTTCCATCCTCCGGCCGCATTCACCGCCAACTTCCCTGATTTCCCCCTGGAAGGGGAGATTTGGGGTGGACGAAGGACCTTTGAAAGAACCGTGGGCATTGTCAAAAAGAAGAAACCCGATCCTGGCTGGCTGCAATTGAAATTCGCGATCTTTGAGGTCCCGAAGGCACCGGGCGGATTTGAAGAACGGCTTCACGTGGCTAAAGCCTGGTTTGCCCGACACCCTTCTTCCTATGCCTTTGTCATCGAGCAATCACCGGTGAAAGACAGCGTCCAACTCCGGCAGGAGCTCCACAGAATCGAAAAGCTGGGCGGTGAAGGCATCATCCTCAGAAGGCCTGGATCTTCTTACACTGCAGGCAGAACCAGTGATTATCTGAAAGTGAAAAACTATGAAGATACCGAGGCCGTGGTGGTCGCGCACCTTGTCGGCCGCGGAAGAAACACGGGCCGGATGGGCTCTCTCCTGGTAGAATTGCCCAACGGGGTCCGGTTCAAAATCGGCACCGGCTTTTCCGATGCGATCAGGGAAAATCCGCCTCCCATCGGTTCCGTGATCACCTTCAAGTTTTACGGCTTCTATAAATCCGGCATCCCGAAATTCCCTTCCTTCCTGAGGGTCAGAGAGGAGTTCTGAAATTTTTAACCATTGTCAATGAAGTCCCCTATCCCGCCACACACCCCTTCCCAGCTCCACCTGTTCGAATCACAGCGAAAAAATCGGAGCCCCCGGTACATCTCCGCCTCCCGGCGCACCGATCTGCCCCGCTTCTTCCATCGGGAATTCTTCACTGCCTGGGAAAAGGGCGAAGTCAC
>JARRJE010000137.1:14742-19583 GCA_037379765.1 Deltaproteobacteria bacterium | reverse complement strand
CCGGCGGAGCCAACCCGCGCAGGTCGGGCCGGAAGAGGACGCCGTAGGGCGAGGATTCGGCGACAATGGTGCCGATTTTCTTGCCGGGCCCTTGGGGAGTGACTTCATACATGTCGATGGTGAGTTGTTCGGCCCAAGACGATCCAGCCGTCCCCAACAAGAAGCAAAGGGCGAAGATCAGGTGTTTTGCCGACATGGTATTCTCCTTTCATGCGTATGGGGAGCTTTCTGTTCCTGATTTCAGGCTAGCACGGAGGAGAAAACCGGGCCAAAAGGAAATCGGCACCGGATAAGGAAAAGTCTCATGGGCGGTGTCGGAAAAGGATCGTACAAGGACGATAAAAACCTCAAGGTGAGCACTTGCCCCGGCTGCCGTCATTCTCCTCCGATGTCCTTTTCTCCCAAACGGGAAGCTCCGGGGAAAGTCGCCGGAAACGAGGATCGTGCTCGATGTCGTCGCTGTTCTTGTGGTTGGCTATCAGCAGCCCGCCAGGCTGCAGCCGTTCTTCGATCATCTTTTCAAAGCGGTACTGCGGCTCTCGGTCGGAAAAGGGCCGGAAGTAATAGATCACTTCGAAATCGCCGTAGCAATCGTAGGTCCAGATGTCCACCCGTTCGATGCGCTCCTCGCCGAAGAGCCGGGCAGCGATCCGGTACGGGTAGTCGTCTTTTTCGATCCCGAAGACATCGAAGCCGAGCTGCTCGGCAAAGAGCAGCACGTTGCCGATGCCGCAGCCCACGTCGAGCAGGCGCGGCCGCCCCTCCCCTTCGGCATCCGGCGCCAGGCCAAGGTACTCGCCCGCAAAGCGGAGCTGGGCGAAGACCTGCCGGGGGTCCATGGCCACGAAAGGATATTCGCGGCCGGCCTCGTTGCGGGTGGCCCGCATCGCCTCCCGGCTGTGCAGACCCACGAATCGATTGATGACATTATAGAAGATCTCCCGCTCCGTCATTGCCTCCGGGTTCTCGTCTCGATATGGTTCCATATTTTTATCTCTGTTCCACTGTGAATTAGAGCGCACCACTATGCAGCAAAAAAACGATCTGTGCAAGGAAAGGGCAGAAATTCCGTCGCGTATTTTTTCCTGCTCCGGCCACGGTCCTCCACATAACAATTCGGATTAACGAACTTTCGTTGAATCTCCCCCGAAGGGAGCTTGAACACAACGAACCGATGTAAGCCTTCCTCTGTGAGGTTTCTTTTTTATCGCTGTGTGGCAAATCCCGCCCGGGGAACTATAGTATCAAGGATAAAAAACGAAAGCCTCCTCTCTGGAATCAGGCAGAGCCCAACCAAAAAACTGGTTCTGTCCTTCCCGGCCACAACTTTCATTTTCAGATTCCATGACCGACGACTGCATCCTCATCGAAGGCGCGCGCCAGAACAACTTGAAGGGCGTTACCCTCAAACTGCCCCTCAACAAAATGATCGTGGTCACCGGAGTCAGCGGCTCCGGCAAGTCCTCGCTCGCTTTTGACACCGTCTATGCCGAGGGCCAGCGGCGGTATGTGGAGACCTTTTCCTCCTATGCCCGGCAGTTTCTCGACCGCATGGACAAACCCCGGGTGGACCGCATCGAAGGGATCCCGCCGGCAGTGGCCATCGATCAGACCAACCCGGTGCGCACCTCCCGCTCCACGGTGGGCACCATGACCGAGCTCAACGACCACCTGAAGCTCCTTTTTGCCCGTGCCTCCCATCTCTTCTGCCAGGGATGCGGCCGACCGGTGCGGCAGGATACTGCTGATTCCGTCTACGAGGAGCTGGCGAGGACGCTTCCTGCCGGCCAAGGGCTGCTCGTCACCTTTCCGGTGACAGTTCCGCCCAATTTCAGCGATGAAGAGGTCAAGGGATTTCTGGCCGGCCAGGGTTACACTCGCATTCACCGTCAGGAAGGCACCCTGATCGAGGTCATCCAGGATCGTGTGGTGCTCGAGGCCAAACGGCGGGGCCGGATCGTCGAGGACCTGGAAACTGCTTTTCGGTTCGGCCAGGGCCGGGTGACCGTCTATCCGCTCGATGCGGCGCGGCAGCCACTGGCCCCCCTGCCCTTCTCTGTCGATCTCCACTGCCCTGTCTGCGATATTCACTATCACGACCCCGCACCCCACATGTTCTCCTTCAACTCCCCCATCGGCGCCTGCGAGAGCTGCCGGGGGTTCGGCCGCATTATCGGCATCGACCCGGGCCTGGTGGTCCCTGACGAGTCGCTGTCGCTGGCGGCCGGGGCGGTAAAGCCCTGGCAGAGCGATAGCTATGGCGAGTGCCAGGATGACCTCCTGCGGTTCGCCCGAAAGCGGGGCATCCCCACCCGCGTGCCCTGGCGGGAGCTCACCGCGGCCCAGAGGGAGTGGGTCTTTGCGGGCGAAGGGAGTTGGGAGGAGAACAGGTGGTACGGGGTCAACCGGTTCTTCGCTTGGCTCGAGGGCAAAAGCTACAAGATGCACATTCGGGTGCTCCTTTCCAAATACCGGGCCTATCACCCCTGCCCGGCCTGTAAAGGGGCTCGTCTCAAGCCGGAGGCTCTCCTGTGGCGGCTGGGCGAGGATCGGGGCTTGAACCTCCACGAGCTGATGCAGCTGCCGCTCACCGACTGTGCGGACTTCTTCGCCCGGCTCGTTCTGCCCGGCCCCCTGGACGAAGCGGCCGACCAGCTGCTCACCGAGATCCGCACCCGCCTCGCCTACCTGGTGGAGGTGGGGCTGGGCTACCTCACCCTGGACCGCCAGTCCCGCACTCTTTCAGGCGGCGAGGTGCAGCGCATCAACCTGACTACCGCCCTGGGCACCTCGTTGGTCAATACCCTGTTTGTGCTCGACGAGCCGAGCATCGGTCTTCATCCCCGGGACATCAAGCGGCTGATCCGCATCCTCCACAAGCTGCGCGACGCCGGCAACACTCTGCTGGTGGTTGAGCACGACCCGGAGGTAATGCGGGCCGCCGACTTGGTGCTCGACATGGGACCGGGCCCGGGCGAGCGCGGCGGTGAGGCGATCTTCTTCGGCACTCTGGACGAGCTGCTTGACCGGGGCGGAACCCTCACCGCAGACTATCTGAGCGGTCGCAGACAGGTCCAGCCTCCGGCCACCGCCCGAGGCCGGAAAAAAGCGGGAGCGCAAAGGGAGCTGGAAATCCTGGGAGCGGCCCACCACAACCTGAAGGGAATCGACGTCCGGTTGCCCCTGGGCCGGCTGGTGGTGATCACCGGTGTGAGCGGCTCGGGCAAGTCCACCCTGGTGAAGGACATTTGCTATCACGGACTGTTGAAGCTCAAAGGGAAACCGGTAGAGATGCCCGGCCGCCACCGGGAGATCCGCGGCCATGAGCTGATCGAGGACGTGGTCCTGGTGGACCAGTCGCCCATCGGCCGGACCGCCCGCGCCAACCCGGCAAGCTATGTGGGGGCCTTCGACGCCATCCGCAAGCTCCTGGCCGCCCAGGAATTGTCCCGCAGCCGGGGATATACCGCCGGCACTTTCAGCTTCAACGCCGGCAACGGCCGCTGTCCCACTTGCAGCGGCAGCGGCTTCGAGCACGTGGAGATGCAGTTCCTGAGCGACGTCTATCTGCGCTGTCCCGACTGCGACGGCCGCCGCTTCCGGCCCGAGATCCTGGAGGTGACCCTTGACGGCCCCGGCGACGTAACTGATCGCAGGGTGGACTGCCCCGGGAATCACTACGTTCCTGATCCTGTAAGCGGTCGCAGGGTGCCACAGATCCGCGAAAGAGGCATGCGAGCTGGACTGGTGCTCCGCGAACAGGCCGATGACAAAGGAGACGGGGTGCCCTGTGACCGCTTACCCGGCGGCGCCAAATCGGTGGCCGACATCCTGGAGCTGACCGTGAGCGAGGCCTGCGCCTTTTTTGCCGATCATCCCCAGGTTGTCAGGCAGCTCGATCCCTTGCGGGAGGTGGGCCTCTCTTACCTGCGGCTGGGCCAGCCTCTGCCCACCCTTTCCGGCGGCGAGGCACAGCGCCTGAAGCTCGCCGGCCACCTGGCCAAAAAAAGCGGCCGCCAGAGCCGCTCCACTCTGTTTTTGTTCGATGAGCCCACCACCGGCCTCCACTTCGACGACATCGCCACCTTGCTGAAAGCCTTCCGGCAGTTGCTGCGCCGGGGTCATTCTCTGGCGGTGATCGAGCACAACCTCGATGTGATCGCGGCCGCCGACTGGCTCATCGATCTCGGCCCCGAGGGCGGCGAAGAAGGCGGCCGCCAGGTTTGCGCCGGCCCGCCCGCCGTAGTGGTCGCCTGCCCGGAAAGTCACACCGGAAGGGCTCTCCTGGCTCATCTTACAGCCAAATCTGAACAGCCGACAGCCCTGCCTCTGACCGTGGCCGAGCCCCTGCCGCTTTGGGCCCGGAAGCCGGAAATCGTTATTCGCCACGCCAGGGAGCACAACCTGCGCAATCTCGACCTCACCATTCCCAGAGATTCCTTCACCGTGATCACCGGGGTGAGCGGCAGCGGCAAGTCGACGGTGGCCTTTGACATTCTCTTCGCCGAGGGCCAACGCCGCTACCTCGAAACCCTCAATGCCTACGCCCGCCAGTTCGTGCAGCCCGCAGCCCGCCCCGACGTGGACAGTGTCTCCGGCGTGCCGCCCACGGTGGCTATCGAACAGCGCACCAGCAGGGGCGGCCGCAAGAGCACGGTGGCCACGGTGACCGAGATTTACCATTTCCTGCGACTGCTTTTCGTGCGGCTGGGGACCCAGTTCTGTCCGGAATGCGACCTCGCTATCGAACCCCGGTCGCCGGAAGCGGTGCTCGCCGCCATCATGAAGACTTTCGGCGGCAGTAAAATCCGGCTGCTCGCCCCATTGGTACTCACCCGCAA
>JARRJE010000137.1:0-14666 GCA_037379765.1 Deltaproteobacteria bacterium | reverse complement strand
GGCCAAGTGGGCGGCCGGCAAGGGTTTTTCGCGACTGCGGGTTGACGGGAAGCTGATCGCCGTCGAGCCCTGGCCGCGGCTGGACCGCTACCGGGAGCATACCATCGAGCTGCCGGTGGGCGAGTGGAAGGTGAACGCCGACACGGAAGGGGAGCTGAGGGAGCTCCTTACCGAGGCCCTCAGATACGGCAAAGGGAACATGTATGTGGAGGGAGTGGCCGGGAAGCAGCCCCCGGTCCTGTTCTCAACCAGTCGATCGTGTCCCCGCTGCCACCGGAGCTTTGGGGAGCCCGATCCCCGGCTTTTCTCTTTCAACTCACGGCATGGCTGGTGCCCCCGCTGCTACGGCACCGGCCTTGAGCTCAAGGGTTTCGACGAGGAGCAGACCGGGGAAGAGATCTGGTGGAACGAATGGTGGGAAGGCGAAGAGCGTCCCTGTTCGGCCTGCGGAGGCCGCCGTCTCAATGAAGAAGCGCTGGCGGTTCGGCTCCGGGGCCGCACCATCGCCGAGATGACCGGCCTGTCGGTGGATCGGGCCGAGAATTATTTCCGGACCCTTTCCTGGAAGGGTCGGGAGGCGGAGATCGCCCGGGACGTAGTGGCCGAGCTTCTCTCCCGGCTGGGCTTCCTCCGGGAGGTAGGGCTGGGTTACCTCACCCTGGACCGGGCAGCGCCCACTCTTTCCGGCGGCGAGGCCCAGCGCATCCGGCTCGCCTCCCAAATCGGCTCCAACCTGCGGGGCGTCTGCTACATCCTGGACGAACCCACCATCGGCCTGCATGCCCGGGACACCGCCATGCTCCTCGACACCCTCCAACGGCTGGAGGCCAAGGGCAATACAGTGGTGGTGGTGGAGCACGATGAAGAGACCATCCGGCGGGCCGAGCACGTCATCGATCTGGGGCCGGGCGGCGGGCCGGAAGGAGGCCGGCTCATCGCCCAGGGCACGGTAGCGGATCTCATCGCCGACCCCGCATCGATCACCGGCCGCTGCCTGCGGGAGCCCTGTCTTCTTCCGCCTGCCTCTCCTCCCTCAGAAGGCGGGGAGTTGCGGCTCAGCGGCGCCCGCCTTCACAATCTGAAAAATCTCGAGGTGGCCGTTCCCCTCGGTCGGCTGGTGGTGGTTACCGGGGTGAGCGGCTCGGGCAAGTCCACCCTGGTCCGAGAGGTGCTCCACGACAATCTGCAACTGTTGACCGGCCGCCGATCCAAGGCGAAGCAGGCCCCGGAGCTGCGCGGCTGCAAGGGTATCACCGGCTGGGAACAAGTCAACAGGGTGCTCGAAGTGGATCAGCGGCCCATCGGCCGCACCCCCCGCTCCTGCCCCGCCACTTACGTGGGCTTCTGGGACCGGATCCGCAAGCTCTTTGCCGCCACGCCTGAGGCCAACATGCATGGCTACGGTCCTGCACGCTTCTCTTTCAACGTCGCGGAAGGGCGGTGCCCGGAGTGCGCAGGCCAGGGACTCAAGAAAATCGAAATGAGCTTTCTGCCCGACGTTACCATGCCTTGCGAGGTGTGCACAGGCGCCCGCTTCACCCCTGAGACCCTTGCGGTGCGGTACAAGGGAAAATCCATCGCCGAAATTCTGGCCATGAGCGTGGAGGAGGCGGCCGCCTTCTTCGCCCCGGTTCCCGCCATTTCCCGCCCCTTGCAGCTGCTCCGGGAGGTGGGCCTGGGCTATCTCACCCTGGGCCAGCAAAGCCCTACCTTAAGCGGCGGCGAGGCCCAGCGGCTGAAGCTGGTGACCGAGCTGGTCAAGGCCAAGCCGGTTGCAGCCCGGCCGGGAAGCCCGACCCGGAGCGCCCCTCATACCCTTTATGTGCTGGATGAGCCCACCATCGGCCTGCACATGGCGGATGTGGCCAAATTGATCGGGGTTTTGCACCGGCTGGTGGCCGCGGGCAATACGGTGGTGGTGATCGAGCACGACTTGGAGATGATCGCGGCCGCCGACTGGCTTATCGACTTGGGGCCCGAGGGAGGCGAAAGCGGCGGCCGACTGGTGGCCGCGGGCCCGCCGAAGGCAGTCGCCCGCCGGCACCATTCCCACACCGGCCGCTATCTCGCCGCCTTCCTGAAGGAGCGCACGACCCGACACACGGAGACCGTGCGGCGGGCCGCCGGCCGCAACCGATGAGCGAACCTCCGACTCTCAGGAAGTGCCCTTCCGCGTCTTTTCTCCCCTCTGGGTTTACGCTGGCGTTTCGGCCTTGGCCAGCTCGATTTCCCGCTGCCTGATATACGCCGTAAGGTTGCTCTCCTCCCTGACGCCGCACTCGAAGGCGACCCCGAAGAAAGAATGACCGGTATCGCGGTCGTCAACCCTACGGACGATGTGGCCCTGAGGGATGTTGATCCGGATCGTTTTTCGAGCCTGCCGACCGGCGGCCAGAGGCAGCAGGAGATCGATTTCCTTGAGGTCCGTGCCGCGCGCGAGCTGCCGGTTTTGACCACAGCACAGCATGCCGCCGGCGCTGATGTTCCTCACGCTGAAACGTTCCCCTCCCGCCTGCCGGCCGAAAACGACTTGACTTCCGCCCGGAACCTCGACCCGATAATGAGCGCGGCGCTGGAAGCGGACCAGGTGATTCGGCATTTTGACGTAGATAATCTCGTCTTTGATATAAACGATCTTCGAATCGAATGAGAAGTCGAGATCGGCTTCATCCTTGAACCGAATGCGGACGGTCAGGCTTCGAAGTTTCCAATCTTTTGGCGCATCGATCAGGAGGTACTTGTCGGTAGAACCCAAGAGAATGGTGGGGTTCGACCGACTTCGTTTTTGGACCAGTATCAACGCCCTTCGTTTCTTTTCCAGAGATGAAATGACGTTTCCAATCAATCGGCGTGAGCGGGTCGTTTCGAATCCCCCCTGCGTGGACGCCCAGCTTTGCCCGGCCCTCTCATCCTGCATTTTCTTCCTGAAGAACATTTTTCCTTCCTTTTCCGATTGGAACCGGCCGCCGGCGAGCCGGCAAGCCTTCTTCCATATTTGCCATTCCGCGATGAGACGCCCTCCCTCCAGGAACATTTCCAGCTTAACGGAATATTTGGAAAAAAACGAGTCGAAGCGGAAGACCTCCGGCCCCTTCGGCCACGATTTCATCTATCTTGTTGACAAAAACAGAATCACATAACATAAGGCATTTGTGGAAAAAATGAGGGCGTCGCACAAATCCAGATTGGGGAAGGAGGATTTCCATGGCGGAAAACAACCAAAAACCAGTGACAGATTACTGCGAAACCAAAGAATGCGCCGATGAAGCACCCAGAACGCCAGAGCGTATGGGCTGGAAGGAGCTCTATCTGAAAGAGGACTGGTGGGCCATCTGGCTGGGCCTCGGCATTGTGATCGCCGCCTTCCTGTTTTTTGCAAACGGCTCGACGATCAAGTGGATCGCCGTGACCCCGGGCAGGTGGAGCAATCTCGGTGAGATGTGGGCGAATTTCACTTCTCACCTGAGCCAATATGCGGCGCAGTTCGGCATATGGCTGGTGATCTTCGCCGTCAGTTTGAAGGCGCTGAAATTCAAGCTGACTGAATTCGTTCCTTCCTTTGTGTTCATCTATCTCTGCTCCATCGTCATCATCATGATCGGGGCCTGGGAGCATGCCCATCATTACAATCTGGAGCCGCCCCTGGTCGCCCTGGTCCTGGGTATGCTGATCTCCAACCTCATCGGTCTTCCCAGGTGGATGGATTCGGGTTTTCGGGTGGAGTACTACATCAAGACCGGGATCGTCCTGCTCGGTGCGACCTTGCCGTTCACCCTGATCATCTGGGCGGGCCCGGTGGCGATCCTCCAAGCCTCCATCGTCTCGATCAGCACTTTCCTGGTGATCTTCCTCGTCGGCCGCAAAATGGGTCTTGACACAAGCTCTGCGCCGTTCTCGGTGCCGGCGGCTCGGTGTGCGGGGTCTCCGGATCCATCGCCATCGCCGGAGCAGTGGGGGCCAAGAAGGAGCACGCCCCTATTGCCATCACCATGGTCATTCTCTGGGCCATTGCCATGATCTTTTTCCTCCCCCTCGGTTCCCGGGCGATGCCCCTGGCAACCGGGGTTGCCGGGGCCTGGATCGGAACATCGGAGTTTGCCGATGCGGCCGGTTTCGCCGCGGCCCAGGCGTACGGGAACCTCGCCGGCACCGTGCCGGGGATCGCCGGTCACCCGGATTCGGCGGTGTGGGGATTCACCCTGATGAAGGTGGTGGGGCGCGATATCTGGATCGGGATCTGGGCGTTCGTGCTGGCGCTGATCGCCACCACCAAATGGGAGGTCAAGGACGGCAACAAACCTCAGGCCGCCGAGATCTGGTGGCGCTTTCCCAAATTCGTGATCGGCTTTGTCATCGCCTCGGTCATGATCACGATCATCTCAGGCCAATACAGCTTCGCGGAGTTCAACGAGACCGTCAAACCCCTGCTGATCGGCCCCATCAAGGCGCTGCGCACCTGGGCCTTCATCTTCTGCTTCTTCAGCATCGGGCTGACCACCCGGTTCCGCGAGCTGTCACGCACCGGCGCCAAGCCGTTCTGGGCCTTCACCACCGGCGTAGTCGTGAACGTGACCATCGGGTTCATCCTGTCAGCAGTGATTTTCGCCAACTACTGGACAAATCTCGCCCATTGAGCAGATAGGCCTCCAGCTCCCGTTCCGAGTTGGAGGCCTTTTGGGAAACTTGGGGACCGGCCCTCTTAACGCTCCATTCTTCAGCAAGGAAGAAAACCATGCCCCGTCACCACTCAGGGCAATGCTGCCTCAGGTGCCTGCATTTTAACAACTCGCCCGCCTATCTCGAAAGCGTGTTCAAGGGCCTCACCACACTGAGCTCGGCCCATGCCTCGGTGCGCAATGAAGACGGGGTATGCGAGCATCACGACATCTATCTTTCCGCCGATCAATGGTGCAAAGATTTCACGCCGGCCGGCAGGGACGAGGCGGACCAGCCCCCCGCCCCTTGAAATGGGAAGACCCCGGGCATTCTTGAGACTAGAAACGCCGCTTGCGCTGGACCTCTTCCTGGCGGGGCATCAGGAGGAACAGGACGATGAAGACGATGAGGAAAAACGGAACCTCACCGAAATAATGACTTTGCTCCGCCGGGTCGCGAAAGGCCTGATAAGCCAAGATCCCGCCGTTCACCAGGCTGGACCAGGCGGTGAACCGGATCAGGCTGGAGGCGGCCTGCGGCCGGCGGGCGGCAAACAGCAGAAAGAGGCCGAGCGTCCCGTACACGCCGGCAATAATCTGCTCGTATTCCGGCTGAGCAGGGTGCCACTGCCAACCGGCCGGCCAGTAAATCGTGAGGGGATAGAACAATAAGAAGACCAGCCCGAAAATCACTCACAGCTGTCGGGAGTTTGCAAACTCGCCTCTAGCGGTGTACAGACAGTGCAAGCTCCTTTATCGGGCTGCTTTCCCCGGTGCTCCCATGCGTGTCAGTGGTAATTCAGATTTGCAGGGATCCCTGAAGCCACTCGCTCCGATGGTGGAGGTCTCATCCGGGCGGAAGCTGTCGAAAAATGTTGCGAGCGATGCCGAGAAAGGAAAAAATGTGATGAATCGAAACGGGAAGAATTTCTTGCGGCGCGAGCCAGTCGTGCCTTGCCGCAGGAGAGGCGCCGAGATCACTCCGTCCCTGACCTTATAATAACGCTTTTCAACAGCCTCCGAGCGCGAAATGCGCTGCCCGGCCTCTTCCGGCCAATGGGCAGCGTCGAGCACCAATTCTCCCAGCATTCCCAGAGCAATCAACGCCTATGGGCAGAAAATATCTTCACGCTTTGGCCCCTTTCTTCGGGCTTCTCGTTTTTGCCCTGGCCCTCTACATCCTTGACCATTCCCTGCGCGGCTTCCATTATCAAGATCTCAGCCGATGGCTTAGGGCCATTCCGAATTGGCGGCTGCTGGCTGCTCTGTTGCTGACCGGAGGGAGCTACCTGACCCTGAGCGGTTATGACGTGCTGGCTTTCCGTTATGTGGGAAGAGCCCTGGCCTATCCGAAAATCCTTCTGGCCGCCTTCATCAGCTATGCCTTGACCAACAACATCGGCGGCAGCTTTTCCTTTCTGGCCGGCGGCAGCATCAGGTATCGCCTTTACGCAGCCTGGGGCGTTTCCGGCATGGAGATCGGCCAGATCATTGCCTTCGGGATGTTCAGTACCTGGCTGGGCTTCCTGGGCCTGGGCAGCCTGCTTTTCCTTTCCGAACCGATACGGATTCCCGCCGGATGGAGCCTGCCTTTCATCAGCACCCCGGTACTGGGAGGGGTCTTTCTGCTTCTCATAGGGCTCTATGTTTTTTGGAACGGCTATCTGCACCGGAACATCAGGATCAACGGCTGGGACATCCGGCCGGCCACCTTTCGCCTGACCCTGGCCCAGATCGGGCTTTCGGCCCTGGACTGGACCCTGGCCGCCATGGTGCTCTACGTCCTGCTGCCGCCTGCCCCGGGTCTCACCTGGTTCATGTTCCTCGGGATCTTCCTGATGGCCCAGCTGGCCGGCCTGGTCAGCCAGGTGCCTGGAGGGCTGGGGGTGTTCGAGACCCTGTCCGTCCTGCTGCTCAAGCCCTTTTTGCCCGCCGCCGCGGTCCTCGGTTCGCTTCTGGTCTTCCGGGGGCTGTACTATCTGCTCCCCTTGGTCTTTGCCGCCTTTCTTCTCGGAGGCTACGAGCTCAAGGGCAGGAGAAAAGGGGTGGTGGTCCTGGCCCAGGCCATGGGCCAAAAGGTGACGGGGCTTGCTCCGCAAATCTTCAGCCTGCTCACCTTCATCGGCGGCGCCATTCTGCTGTTCTCCGGAGCGACCCCTGCCGCGCGAACCCGCATGGTCTGGCTGCACGGGCTGCTGCCCCTCCCCGTCGTGGAACTTTCCCACTTTCTGGGCAGCCTCACCGGCCTGGGCCTCCTGGTCCTGGCCCGCGGCCTGTGGGAGCGGCTGGACGCCGCCTATTTCTTGAGCGTCCTGCTCCTGGCCGCCGGCGCCATGTTTTCCCTGCTCAAGGGGTTGGATTACGAAGAGGCTCTCATCCTCCTGGGAATGCTGGGGCTGCTGCTCTCCTGCAGGGAGCAGTTTTATCGGCGGGCCTCTCTGATCGAGGAGACCCTCTCCCCCACCTGGATCGCCGCCGTGGCCCTGGTGCTGATCAGCTCTTTCTGGTTGGGCCTGTTCTCTTACAAACACGTGGAGTATTCCAACGACCTCTGGTGGCGCTTTGCTTTTAATGCCAATGCCCCCCGATTTCTGCGGGCCAGCGTCGGCGTGCTGGGCGCCGCCCTGCTGATCGCCCTCGCCTATCTGCTGCACCCGACTTCCCCTGCCCCGGTTCAGCCCACTGAAGAAAATCTGGAAGAGGCGGCTGGCATCGCTCGGCAGTCGCGCCGGACCCACGGCTATCTGGCCCTGCTCGGGGACAAGACCCTGCTGTTCAGCAAAAGCCGGCAGTCCTTTTTGATGTACGGAGTCAAGGGCCGCAGTTGGATCGCCATGGGCGATCCTCTCGGGGTGACAGAAGAAATTCCGGAGCTATTGTGGCATTTTCGGGATCTCTGCGACCGATACGACGGTTGGCCGGTGATCCACGAAGCAGGGCTGGAGTATCTGCATCTCTATCTGGATATCGGGCTCATGCCGCTCAAGTTCGGAGAGGAAGCCCGGGTCAGATTGACTGATTTTTCCCTCCAGGGCCATGCCCGCAAAGGCGTCCGCCATTCCCGCAGCCGACTGGAGAAGGAAGGGTGCCTTTTTGAAGTGCGACCAGCGGAAGCCGTGGCCGGCCTGCTGCCCGAGCTGAAGGCCGTTTCCGATGACTGGCTCGGCGGCAAGGCCACCCGGGAGAAAGGGTTCTCTCTGGGTTTCTTCAAGGAAGACTATCTGAAACGATTCCCGATGGCGGTGGTCACGGCAGGCAATGGGAAAATCCTCGCCTTTGCCAATGTCTGGCCGGGCGGGCAAAAGGAGGAGCTCACCGTCGACCTGATGCGTTTCCACATGCTGGAGGCCCCGGCCGGCATCATGGATTATCTGTTTGCAGAGCTCATGCTGTGGGGCAAGGAGCAGGGCTACCAGTGGTTCAACCTGGGCATGGCACCGCTTGCCGGCCTCGATTACGGACCGTTTTCACCTACTTGGAACCGTTTGGGGGCCTTCCTCTTCGAGCACGGCGAGCCCTTCTATAATTTCCAGGGCATCCGTGCCTACAAGGAAAAATTCGCGCCGGAGTGGCGGCCCAAATACCTGCTGGTCCCCGGCACCCTCCTGGTGCCGCGAATCGCCGCGGACCTCGCCGCCCTGATTTCCAGGGGGACCAAGGGAATCGTCGCCAAGTAAAGGGACTCGCAGAGTCGCTCCTTCATCATGAGGCCCGTCAAAATGCATACCTGACGCCAATCATGAAGTTGTGGCTTTCATAATCAGCATCGAACCCATCGAGGTCGATATCCGAAGTTGCGAAATACCGGTAGGAAATATCAAAGCAAGTGTTCGGGGCCAACGCATAACCGAGTCCTCCAATGAACTGGTAGGCGAAAACCGTGTCGTCGGCATCCCCGAACCAATAGCCGTCCACGCCCACATCCTCGGCGCCCACAAAAGCGACACCGAGACCGGCGCCTAGAAACGGTGTCATCCGGGACAGATTTTTGAAATCGAGGTACCCGTTGAACATGATGCTCGTGGAAGTCATATCCCCTGAATCGTATCTCGCCCAGTAATCCGAAAACCGATTGACATCATTGCTGCGGTATCCGATCTCCACCTCGAACCGGCTCATCCCCACCTCATAACCGAGGGCGCCGTTCACGCCGAACCCATCGCTAAATTCTATATTGAACGCGCCGAGATTGTCACTCAGAGTGGAATCAGTCAGGATGACCGCTCCGACATTGCCACTGAAGTAAGGCCCTGAAGGAGAAGCAGAACCGATGGCCGGGGAGGCCATAGCCGAGGCCAGGACTGCGACAGAGAACAACCTCTTCATCTCCATCCCTCCCATGTTTTTTGCTTTGAGCCCGGAAATAGTTAAATTTCGCCTGATGCCGCATCAATAAACAGATGCTAGCATGGCGGACCAATTTATTTCTACGTACTTTGGTATTTTTTCAGGGCATGAAACGATCAGGATCACGTCATCAAGGAGGTGAAAGGAGAGAGAAAAGGGGAAAGAAAAATCAGGTTGGCTCGAATACGGCAATTTTAGTGGCTGACTTCATGATCTCCCTGGTGCCATGTTCAGGAAGCCTTTGAACGGATAAGAGGACGAACCTTTTCCATAAGGGGGACAAATGAAGGGGCACCTTCAAGTGATTCGGTCAGAAGCTCCATTTCATCACTGCTCCTTGCCCCCAGGCCAATTTCCACCCCTCTTTCAATTTGGCGCATATGCCAGGGGGACGCCGACTCGAGAGGCAGCCACTGCCCGAATGATTTGATGACTCCCAGCCCAACTACATCGCAGGCAAGGCGGTCCCCGCTGGCCAGGATCATGTTGGTCTCAATGACCGTTCCCCGCCACGGCCCGCCCGCCACCATGGTTTTTGTGCCGTCGACGATATTCAAGTCGGGCCGGAACGCCAGATTGAGCTCTGCCACCACTTCTTCCCAATGTCCCCGGTCCACAAGGTAAGGTCGCTGATCAAAATGGGTCGCCCCCACAAAATTCTTGAGGCAAATGGAATAGCCGGCATAGCGATGAGTTTTGATGACCGGGAGGTTGATCACCCGGTCGACCTTGAAAAACCATTCGGTGACCTTCACTTCCCTGACATATCGGCCCTCGACCTTCACATTCACCCAGCCGTGGTCTTCGAAATAAAGGGCTTCCGCCCCCGCCCGTCGCGCCGCAGCGGCGATTCCCGTCTGCTCCATATTCTTTGCAGTCCCGCCCCGGATGAGTGCCGACATATCCCCCACATACACCTTGGCGGCACCGGCCTCATAAAGAAGCTCGGCCACAGCCCGCACCACTTCCGGATTGGTGGTCGTCGGGTTGCTTCTTTCCCCGACGACGTTCGGTTTGACCAGGACACTTTTGCCTTTGATTTTGAGGAGCTCGAACCCGCCGATCAGGGAAACGGCTTTTCCGACCATCTCTTTTACGTCCCGACCGCCAACCGCTGCGACCAGGGATTTCCCCTGCCGGCGGAAAGGATCCGGGCCTATCTTCGATTTCGCCTCTCTCTTTTCAAGCATTTTAGAATTTGAACATAAACCTCTTCAAGGTGTTTTCAGGAAAATCGGGCTCTCGATTTTAGAACCCTGAGGTGGTTTTTAAAAAAACCTGAATCCCGTGGGCGTTCGAGAAGGGAAGGTGCAGATGCAAGACGGCAACGATGTTGATTATACTTTGGTATATTAACGAGTTGCCAACACAGCAGCTGCGCCCTTATCGGGCGGCCCGCAGGGCGGCGGGGTGAACCGAAACTTTCCCGTTGAAAATTATAATTATGCCCAACCGACAAACAGCCAGCGGCGAACCCCGGTACGGAGCCGTCACGGATTCAGGGCAAAGTCAAATACTGCAGGCGGGGTTGTAGGCTGCGGGAGGCCGGGAACGGGCCCTCTCACCACCCCTGGAAGAGGATTCGCGGGAGGTTCCAGCGGTGGAGGGTCTTGAAGACCATGTTCAGGTCGTTGACTTCGCCGGCGACGCGGAATTTCAATGCTGTTCTTTTGGATCTCCCGGTCCTGGCTCTTGTCGAGGCCGCCGTTGGCGATGAAGCAGCGGATCTGTTCCAGCTCCCCGGCATCGAGCCAGACGCCGTGATCACGGCAGACGTCGATGAGCACCCCTGAGATCCGGCGGAAATTCCGCCGCACCATGACCGCCTCGCACCGGGCGCACTTGAAATATTCGCTTTCGTTATCGAGGGAAGGCCGGGGAAGGCACGGGGAATCTCCTCGTCGCTGAGCACGTCGCGCAGGGAAGTATGGAAGTCGAACTCCCCGGTGTCGAGCCAGAGCCCCGAGCACTGCGGGCAGATGTCGATCACCGAGCCCCGATAGTCATTCTCTTCGAGCTGGCTGCGGCAGCGGGGACAGACGGGTGTCACCCGGGAGGGCGCTTTCAAGTTTTCTCCGCCGCAGTGGGGACAGTAGCGGACTTTTGGGTTGATGGGTTTATGGCAGTGAAGGCAAGTTGAGGCCATGGGTCTTTGTAGTTCCCCAGATGATCAAAAATGAGCATCCTGTTTCTTCGCACCATAACAAATCACCAGGCAACCCGCTGCATTTATTCCGAAAGGTGTGAAATCGGGACGATATTGTGTTGGGTCCTCGAAATTCGCTTCTTACTTTCTCAAAATATTGGGAGAAGAGAAAAAAGCCAGAGGCAGACTCGCCCCTTTTTTGCCGACGCCTTAGGGAGGTCCCCATATTGTATGCTCGGAAAATTTACGGGGATTTCCCTCATGTCATGACGATTTTTCATTGACAAATCAGGCTGTTTGGGCCTTTATTCAAAAGTCCTGTTGGAAGGGTTCGCACCAGAAGATTTTTTTGAGGAGGGAGGGAATGAAATGAAGATTCCCTGTGATTATCATCCGACTCGGGCGGCGCACTTTTGCTGTCATAAGTGCGGCAAGTCATTTTGCCCGGAGTGCGTTTCTGAACGAAAGCTGAGTATTCACGGAGAAGAGACGTCCTATTTTTGCCCTCAGTGTAATGTGCCGGCCAGCCAGTTTGGGATGGGGAATATTCTGCCGCCGTTCTGGCAGAGCTTGCCAAAGTTTTTCCTTTATCCTTTTCAGTGGCAGCCGCTTCTTTTCATGGTGGCGCTGGCTGTCGTCGGGGTTCTTTTTCCGAATTCCTTCTTGGTCAAACTTGTCCTCTGGGTCGCGCTGGTGAAATATTCTTATGCGGTTTTGGTCAATACCGCCCACGGGAATCTGGGCCCACCCAAGGATACCGCCAGTATCCTGACTGGTGATATCAGTATCGCTTTCAAGCAGATCGGCATATTTGCCATTCTCGGCGTGGCCCTTGCATGGGTGGCATCCAATCTGGGAATGTTCATTGGTGTCCTGTCCATCATTTTTGCGCTCCTGTCCATTCCCGCCATGATCATGACCCTGGCCGCCACCGACAGCCTTTTTCAAGCGGTTAATCCCTTGGTTTTCGTGCCGATCATGTTCAGGATCGGCTGGCCGTATCTGTTGATGTATTTCTTCCTGCTGCTGCTGGCCGGCGGGCCGGCAGCACTGGCCCCGTATCTGGTTGTGGCAGTGCCGCCATTCTTGCAAATGTTCCTCTTCAACTTTGCCGAGCAATACTATACCATCATGACTTACAACCTTATGGGCTATGTACTGCTGCAGTATCATGAGGAGATTGGCTTCCAGGTCGATTACGAGCAGGTTAAAACCCATCTTGCTTCACCCGGGGCGGCCGGTGCCGACAGTAAAAAGGACAGCCCCGAAACTCGGATGCTTGCCGAGGCGGACCGGTTGATCAAGGAAGGACATAGCGAGGAAGCGATCCGGTTTATTGCTGCTGGAACCGGCGGTCATTTCACGGATCTGCCGCTGGCCCAGAGGTTTTACCATCTCCTGAAGCTCGGCGGACAAACAGCAGAGTTGCCCAAACATTGCAAGGTATATATTCCGCTTCTGGTGGCTAAAAATCGGTTTACCGAGGCTTACCGGATATATAAAGAATGTCTGGCCAACGACCCGCACTTTGAGCTGGAGCCCAAAACAATGTATTCAATGGCCGAATGGCTTGGCAGGAGCGGTGATCCCAAAGTGGCGATGAAAATGGCAGTCGGATTCATTAAGGCCAACCCGGCGCATATTCTCCTTCCTGACGCTTATTTCCTGGTCGCCCAGATACTGCACGAGCGCCTCAACAATAGGACCAAAGCGAAAGAGATCCTGCAAGCCATCTTAACGAAATACCCCGAGCATGATCTGGCCGCCAAAGTTAGAATGTATTGGGGGCAAATGGCCTGATCCGACACCGTGTTCAGAAGGAGACTGCTCTTATGCCTGCTGCAGCATCCGCAGGGCAGTCCGGCCTTCGGGCGAATCCGGATAACGCTTGCAGAGAATATTAAGGCACTTCCTTCCCTTTTCGGTCATTGAGTTTTTCAAATAGGCGCGGGCCAGGGTAAAAAGACCGGTCGGTACGAGTGAGGTGCCGGGGCTTTTTTTGAGCAGCAGCGTCAGGATTCTCGCGGCTTCATCCAGTTGGCCGTTATGGGCAAAATTAATGCCCAGTTGAGCATACAAATCCGGAGTCAGCCTGGGAGATCCTACCAACCGTTTGTATTCACTATAGACACCGAATAGTTCGCTATGGAGCGCCGTTTCTCGGTGCAGCCGGTTCATGGCACGGATGGCGGCCCGGTGGAAATGCTCGCTTTTCGGAGCCAGCTTTTCGACATTGAAGAGATGGATGATAACCTGCTTGTTGTCCGGATCGAGGGCCAAAGCCTCTTCCAGCTGCAAACGGGCACTCTGAAGGTCCAGTTTGGCCAGGGACTGTAAACCCTTCTCAATCAAATTTGCCAGCCTGTCCTCCGGCTTTTCCGCGAAAATATCCTCATGAAGCCCCCCTAAGAATCGAAGGGTTACCAGGCCAAAAAAGGACCCGGCAAGCAGCCCGCCAATATGGGCGACATAAGCGACATTGCTTTCGCCACCGAACGACAACTGAAAGGCTTCATTCCCCACCCAAACCGGCAGCAGAATCATTGCAGGTATCTTGGCTTTATTGAAATAAAAGCCAAGCGAGTAGAAGATGTCCACCTTCCTGGTACCGTATAAAACAGTATAACAGCCCATGAGTCCAGCAATGGCCCCGGATGCGCCAACCAGTGGGACGGAACTGTTGCGATAGATCAGGGCAAAGAAGGTGACCGCGAATAGACCGGTCAGAACATAGCACAAAGGCAGAATTAAACGGCCGGTTCCCATCTCCACCAAACAGCCCACCAGCCACAAAAAAACCATGTTCCCCACTAGATGCATGACACTGCCGTGCAGGAACATGTGCGTCAGAAAGGAAACCGGTTTCCTTTCAGTCGGGATAAACCCGTATTTCCAGAAAACCACGGCCGCCATCTTTTCAAGAAATGCTTCCCGGGCCGGCCGCCATTGCGAATATTGAGAATCGGCGGGGGTAATTATTTCCCCATTGTCCAGTTTTCTGTTGAACGCGGAGTCGCCCCAGACCGCGATGAAGAGAGCGGCCCTGGCCTCCGGTTTGCGGACGTCGAGTTTGGCCAGGCGGTCGGCATCCTCAGATTTACCCGTATTTCTAAGATATTGCAGGTAACGCGCTGATTCGATTTCAACGAGCTCCGAATGCAGATACCAGGAAATCGCGGCGTGATACTTCTGTGAGTCATGCAGTTGAAATGAAAAGTAGACAAAGCAATTAATGAAGATAAATACAAGAGTCATAACCGGAGGGTTGCGCCAGCTCATCCTTCCGGTTAGGGGTATGATCACCATTTGGGTCCTTGGGTAGGGTTTGGATATCCACGGTTACTGGTGAATATAACTAAGAATTCGAAAAATAAAATAAACTTCTGAACTTAAGAGCAAGGCATTAGCGGAAGAAGGTCTCCGTCCGGCGATTGCAACGCTGGGTAACGTGGTGGGATATCCATCTTGCTATGACCTGCGCCATTCTCGCCATGCGAGCTTTTTTTCCGAAGGCTCGA
>JARRJE010000136.1:0-5609 GCA_037379765.1 Deltaproteobacteria bacterium | reverse complement strand
CCAACCCGTCGTAAGTGCTGGTGCCGCGGCCGATCTCATCGAGAATGACCAAGCTGTTTTCGGTGGCATTGTTGAGAATGTTAGCGGTTTCATTCATCTCCACCATGACGGTGGACTGGCCTCGGCGCAAATCGTCCATGGCCCCCACTCGGGTGAAAATGCGGTCCACTGCCCCGATGGTGGCGGCAGCGGCCGGCACGAAGCTGCCGAGACGTGCCATGAGGGCAATGAGGGCGGTTTGTCGGAGCACCGTTGATTTTCCCGCCATGTTGGGGCCGGTGATGATGAGCACCTCCCGGTCATTCTGGTTCAAGTGGATGTCGTTTGGCACGAATCGCCCGCCGGGCAGGGCGCGCTCGATCACCGGGTGGCGGCCCTCCCGGATGTCGATGATCTCGCCGTCATCCACCTGGGGGCGGACATAATGATACCGGCGGGCCGCCTCCGCCAGGCAAGCAAAAAAATCCACCCGGGCAAGGAGATCGGCCGCCTTGAGGATGCGGGAGCTGTTGGCCGCCGTCTGTTGCCGAATCTCGCTGAAAAGCTGGTATTCCAACTCCAGCCTCTTCTCCTGAGCTCCTAGCACCTTGGTCTCGAATTCCTTGAGCTCCGGAGTGATGAACCGCTCGGCGTTGACCAGAGTCTGTTTACGGATGTAAGTGTCGGGCACGTTTTTGAGTTGGCCGCGGCTCACCTCCAAATAATAGCCGAAAACCTTGTTGTAGCCGACCTTGAGATTAGCGATGCCGGTCCGTTCTCGTTCGCTCGCCTCCAGGGCCAGGATGAGGTTCTTGCCGTTTTCAAGGAGATCGATCAATTCGTCGAGCTCGGCATGATACCCGGGGCGGATGAGAGAGCCCTCTCGCAGGCCGGTCGGGGCATCTTCACGAATGCTGGCGGCAAGAAGCGCATGGAGGTCCTCCAAGGTATCAAGCTCGGCGGCGATCTCGGCCAGGCGGCCTTTCGGAACGGCGGCCAAGGCTTCCCGCAGGATGGGCAGCTGCGCCAAGGAGGCCTTGAGGGCGAGCAGGTCCCGGGCATTGGCGCTCCCCAGCACCACCCGGCTGTTCAACCGCTCCAGGTCGTAAACGTCCGCCAGCAACTCCCGGATTTTTTGCCGCAGAGGCGGGTCGGCGTATAATCGGTCGACGGTGTCGAGCCGCGCCTCGATGCGGGGAGTATCTCGGAGGGGAAAGAGGAGGGCGCGTTTGAGATAGCGGGCGCCCATCGGTGTGCGGGTCAAATCCAGGGTGGCCAGCAGCGAGCCTTCCCGCTTGGCGCCGAGAAGGGTCTGATACAGCTCCAGGTTGCGGCGGGAGGCGTCATCGATGATCAGCGTATCGGCGAGGTCGAGCTGGGTGAGACGCTCAATATGAGCGAGCTCTGTTTTCTGAGTTTCCTGGATATAGAGGAAGAGCCCTCCCGCTGCCGCCAGCCCGGCATCGAGCTCCTCGCAGCCGAAACCGGCGAGGTTGCTGATGCCGAAATGGCTCGTGAGCTGCTCACGGGCCCGCTCTCGGTGGAAATGATCGACCGGGCGCTCGGTGAGGCACAAGGCGGGCAGGAGGGGAACAAGCGCCTCTCTCAGTTGGCGTTCGTCCGCGTTCGCCTCGGGAAGCAGGAGCTCGGATGGGGCCAGGCGGGTGAGCTCATCGAGTACCCCGGCGGCGTTTTCTCGTTCGGCCACCAGAAATTCGCCGGTGGAGAGATCAATGAGGCTCAGTCCCCAGACGCCGTTGTCCTGCCTGACGGCTGCGATATAGCGGTTTTCTTTGTCGTCGAGAAGCTGTTCATCCGTGGCCAGACCCGGGGTGACCACCCGCACCACCTCGCGTCTGACCACCCCCTTGGACTCGCGGGGATCTTCCACCTGTTCGCAGACCGCCACCCGATGCCCGGCCTTTACCAGTTTGGCGAGATAACCGGAGGCGGCGTGATAAGGAACGCCGCACAGGGGCACCTTGTGCTCGTCATCTTTGTGATTGCGGGAGGTGAGAGTGATCCCCAAGATCCGGGAGGCAGTCACGGCATCATCGAAAAACATTTCATAAAAATCTCCCAGCCTGTAAAAGAGGATGGCATCCTGGTACTGGCTTTTGATCTCCAGGTACTGTTGGAGCATGGGAGTGATCTTGGCGGGCTTGGTCATGGCATTTGATTCCGCTTCGGCTGGTCTTTCCTCGGTGGCTATCCCGGTCTCGGATGATGTCTTTAAATAACAGGTACCTTATGGAGTCGGCCGACGAGCTGGTCGCCGGCCTCCAGAATGGCGTAGGTGCCGGGTGATCCGTAAGGGCTGGTACCGGAAAAGCTGCCTGGGTTGATGAGGAGGGTGCCCCCGAGTCGGTGACAGACCGGGCGATGGGTATGACCATATACGATGCAGTCCGCCTCCGGAAATTCGTCGAGAAGCAATTCTTCAAAATCATAAGAACGGCCAACTCGGTGGATGAGGCCGATGGTCCAGCGTCCAGCATGGATGGTTTTTTTAAGGGGCAGGGTGCGGCATGCGGTCGGGGCGCACATGTTGCCGTGAACGGCATGCACCTCCTGGCCGGCGAAGGCCGCGAGGACCTCGGGAGCGGTAAGATCCCCGGCATGAAGAATCAGGTCCGCCTTGGCGAAACAGGCGGCTACCTGGGCTCGAAATTGTCTGTTCGGGCCGGGAAGATGGGTGTCTGCCAGGAGGCCGATTCGCAAAGATCTCATGATCGCATGGGGTGAATGAGGGCATACGGGCAGGGCAAGCCCTTCCCGGCAGTTGATGGCTGCTGGCAAAATACTCCAAGCGATGGCAAAACTCAACCGCTAAGCCAGGCGTTTTCTAGGTCAAAAGCAGGAGTTGGGAATAACTGAAATGAAAGGGGACTGACAAAGGGCTCGTCGTCCGGTTGTTGGCTTTGGCATGGCAGCAAGAAGGGATGAAACAGAATTTGAAGGGAAGTGGAAAATCATGAGATGAGACAGAGGAGATGATTGACCGGGCGACACGATGTGGCCCTACTAGTCCCATCCCTCTTCCGGAAAATCTTACAGGTATTTTTCCAGAACCTTCTGGGCGTCGGTTAGGGAAAGACCCTGGAGGAGAAACTTCTTGGTGCGACTCTGATGGCCGCGATGGAGAGCCACGGCCGACTTGGGAAGGCCGAACAGTTTGGCAAGGAGGCGGGTCACCGCCGCATTGGCCTTGCCTTCCACCGGCGGGGCAGTGATGCATACTTTGACCGCATCGCCATGGAGGCCGGCGACGGCATCTCGTGAAGCCTTGGGCTGCACATAGACGGTGAGAGCCACACTTCCGCTTTTGTCCTCACTAAGGCAATCCATGATGCATGGAGAGGCTTATTCTATATTTCTTCTATCCTGCTCCTCTTCGGTTTCCTCTTCGAAGGAAATTTCGGGTTCTTCTTCGTCCAGAGGATCTTCCAGGGTGAAGAGCATGTCGCCATCGAGATCAGGGAGGGTGCTTTCCTCGGTCTCCTCGGGTTCCTCGATCTCCTCAGTGATCTCCATCGCGAAAAGGTCGCGGGTGTCCTCATCGCTTTCCGCCTCTTCACGGACCTCGCTTACAGCGGCAAGCTCATCTTCGGTCAGTTCGATTTTTTCATACAGATCGGATAGATCAACTACCGATTCCCCGTCTTCTTCATTTACCGTTTCTCCCTCGGCTTTTCCGTTCACCGATTCCTCATCGGCTTCTTCATCCACCAGTTTCTCCTCCACTTCTTTGGACGCCAGACCCCCTGTTGCAGCCTTGCTTGTTGGCGACAGCGGCGGCTTCTCTTCCCTGGCAGCAAAATCCTGTGCGTTCTCTCCCACTTCCAATCGGTCGAGATAGCCCTGCAGAATGTGGCGCAGTTCCTGGCTGGCCTGCTGTTTCATTTGATTCAGCCGGTTGACCTCGGCTTCCAAACCCGTGATCTCGGCCTTCGCCTTCTTCTGGAGTTGGCGGGCTTCCTCTTTGGCTGCGGCGGTAATTTCTTCGGCCTTTCTTTGGCTTTTGGCCTTCATCTCCTCGGCGATCTGCTGGGCCGAGATGATAGCAGTCTGAAAAGCCTTTTCCCGATGTCGGTAGGAATCGGTCTCCTGTTTCATCGCTTCCACCTGTGATGCCAATTGCTTGTTCTCCTCTATCAAAACGAGGAACTCCTCTGCAATCCGTTCAAGGAAGGCATCGACCTCCTCGACATCGAACCCCCGGAAACGGACGTGGAACTGCTGGGACTGAATATCTTGGGGTGTAATGGTCATGGGCGGCTCCTTTGATCTTTGCGAGGATTCATTTATCCGAGTGAGGACATGCGTTGAATGTCAGGCACCAGTTGCTGAAGAATGATCAGGGCCAGGATGACGAGCATGGGTGCTTGGTCCCAACCCCCGGCAACAGGGAGGCGGCGTTTGGCCAAATTGAGCAAGTCGCCCGCCATGCCTTGCGGCAACCGGGGGTATGGATCCCGGTCCAACTCCGTCTCTGTAACTTCATCCATCTCTGGCACGCGGCGGGGAGGCTCTTGCTCCCCCAGGGGGGGCCGGCCGGAACTATCCCGGCCTAGACGGGCAAGACAGTCTTCAAACAGCCGACGCAAATCGGCCCGGGTCCGCTCTTTCATTTCGGTGAGTCTTTCGATTTCCGCTTGCAGGGCGTTAATTTCGGCAATTGTCTGCTGACGAAGTCTGAGCAATTCGGTATCAGTCGTTTTCAGGCTCGTGCTGATTTCGGCATCCGATGGTATTCTTTCATTCATTGATCGATTCCTCTCGAATGGGAGCGACATCGCATGCAAGATACGCTAGTCGCTCTTTTTCTTCGGAATAGGGACAAAGGTGCCCCGGTAATGTGATTGTGAATGCTGCGGGTCTCCCTTTCTTGCCGGCAGGCGGGTTTGTACTGTTTTTTTCCTTTGAAATCAAAAATTACGGCTCGACTCCTATCACAAGGCAGAGAACCGCAGGCCGGGTTATCCGAGAGCCATAGCCATGCGCTGGAGGGTGGGAACCAGGAACTGTTGAAGAAAAATGATCGCCAGAATGAGCACCATCGGCGAAAGATCGAGCCCGCCAAAGAAGGGAAGTCGCCTCCGGATAGGGGCGAGCAAAGGCTCGGTTGCGCCGTAGAGAAAGCGGACGATGGGGTTGTAAGGATCGGCATTGACCCAGGAGATGATCACCCTGCCGATGATGAGCCAGACATAGGCTCCCAGGGCAATATCGATGATCGTGGCCAATGCCTTCAAAAAATTGCCGATGACGAACATAAAACTTTTTTCTCCTCAAAAGATTTGCTCCAAGTTGAGCAGTTATTTCGCCATGGATATGGCGCCGCGAACGCCGAGCAGTCGATCGGCGATCGCCTTCACTGCTTTGCCGGCCCGACATTCTGGAGCAGTCAGCAGGAATGGTTTCTGCAAACGAACGGCGCGGGCGACCGCCCCGTCATGGGGAATGTCTCCGAGATGGAGTGGTTCGATCTTGAGAAATCGCGCCAGTACTGCCCCCATGGTGGCAAACACCTCGGCGGCCTCTTTCCGGGTTTTGGCATCGTTGATGAGTAGGTGAAAGCGCTCCTTGGCGAAACGAGCCTGCAGGATTTTGATGAGGGCATAGGCGTC
>JARRJE010000135.1:808-6435 GCA_037379765.1 Deltaproteobacteria bacterium | reverse complement strand
GAATAGCAAAAAAGAGCAGTCCAGCAGCACTCTCGATCAGAAGCTTCCCCGCACCCTTTATGGAACCGGTGCCTCCTCGGGGATCGTCATCGGCCCTGTATTGCGGGTGGGAGGCTGGCGGTTCGGGCGGCGCCGAATCGATGCTTCTCAAGTCGAGCCGGAAACGGAGCGATTCGTTCAGGCAGTAGGTCGCGCTGTGGCCGAGCTCGAGGAGTCGCGGGGGCAATTTGCCGTGCAGCTCGCCGATCACCTCCCGATCATCGACACCCAGGTGCTGATTCTCAAGGACCGTGGTCTTCGACAGCGGACGATCGGAATCATCGCCAAGGAGAAGATTAATGCCGAGTGGGCCCTCGAGCGGGCCCTGGAAGGGATCCGAGGAATCTTTGCGGGAATCGGGGATGCCTATTTCCGGGAACGGCTCCAGGACGTGGAGCAGGTGAGCGAGCGGCTCTGGCGGCTGTTGACGGGCAACGGGTCCGACCCGTTGGCCGAGGTCGAGGGGCAGGTCATTCTTTTGGCCAGAGACTTCTCGCCCGCCGATACCCTGCGCATGAAATCGAGCCGCATCCTCGGCTTTCTCACCGAAAGAGGCGGGGCCACTTCCCATACGGCCATCGTCGCTCGCACCCTGGGCATCCCGGCGGTGGTGGGCGTGGAAAACATCACCCGCGAGGTGGCGACCGGCGATCTGGTCGTCCTCGAAGGCAATACCGGCCGGGTGCACCTCAATCCTACCGAGGATCAGCTCGAACTGTTCCACCAGCAGCAGCGGCAACATCTGAGTTACGGCGAGCAAGTGGCCCGGTTCGCACATCTGCCGGCAGTCACCATCGACGGTCTCAATGTGCGGGTTCATGCCAACATTGAAATGGCCGAAGAGATCGCCGCCGCCCTCGAATACGGCGCCGGCGGCATCGGTCTTTTTCGTTCCGAATATTATTACGTGACTCGGCGGCAGCTTCCGGACGAGGAGACCCTGTTTGCGGTCTACAAAGGGCTGCTGGCCAACATTGCTCCCTTCCCGGTCACCATTCGCACCCTGGACGTCGGCGGCGACAAATTCGTTTCGGCCATCGCCTGGGATGCGGAATTAAATCCCGCCCTCGGCTCCCGGGCCATCCGTTTTTCCTTCCGGCGGCCGGAAATCTTCCGCACCCAGCTGCGGGCGATGTACCGGGCGAGCGTTTACGGCAATCTGAAGATCATGTTCCCGATGATCTCCTCCCTCTGCGAGGTGGAGCGGATCAAGGAAATCACCGCCGAGGTGCTGGATGAGCTGGCTCGGGAGGGTCAGCCGGTGGCCCAGGGAATCAAAACCGGGATCATGATCGAGGTGCCGAGCGCGGTCGCCCTGGCGGACGTTCTGGCCCGGGAGGTGGATTTCTTCAGCATAGGCACCAACGACCTGATCCAGTATACTCTGGCCATTGACCGGGTGAACGAGCATGTGGCCCACATGTACGATCCCCTGCACCCGGCCGTGCTGCGCATGATCCGGCAGGTGGTGGAAACTGGGCATGCAGCGGGAATCGACGTCGAACTCTGCGGCGAGATGGCCGGAGACGTCGTCTGTCTGCCCTTGCTGCTCGGTCTCGGCCTGGACGAGCTGAGCATGCATCCCTTGGCCATCCCGTACATTAAAAGGATGATCAGAGACAGCACCGCCGAGGAAACAGCCGACCTGGTCCGGGAGGTCCTCGCCATGACCAGCTCCCGGGAGATCCGCCGCTACATGGCGGACTATCTGCCCCGCCGTTATCCCAAGGAATTCGACAGCGGCCGGCTGAACTTGCGGGAGCGGATGTGTTGATGAGGCGCAAAGGCTGTAAGCGGCAGGCGGTAAGCTGTAAGCGCGGGGCGACGAGCGTTTGTCGCTTGCCGCTTGGCGCACTGGAAAAGGGGCTTCAGGCATGCTGAGCGAGCGGGGGTTTATCGACCGGGTGCGAGGGCTCGCTGCGGCCGGCGGTTCGAAGCTGCAACGATCCATTGGCGATGACTGCGCCGTGTTTGCACCGCCGGCGGGCCGCAGCCTTCTGGTCACCACCGACACCATGGTGGAAGGGATCCATTTCGACGCCGTCTGGCATCCGTTCGAACTACTCGGACGCAAGGCCGCCGCCGTCAACCTAAGCGATATAGCGGCAATGGGCGGTTCGCCTCTTTATGCCCTCCTGTCGCTTGCCGCACCCGCGGGGACCGATGGAGAGCGGCTGGACCGATTCATAACCGGTTTCCTCGCGGCCCTGTCCGAGCAAGACACTATCCTGATCGGCGGCGATACAGTCAGAGGCGAGCAATTGGTGTTTTCCGTGACCCTCATCGGCTCCGCCGACCCGGACCGGATTCTATACCGATCCGGGGCTGAGGCAGGGGACCTGTTGTGGGTGAGCGGTTACCTCGGCGAGGCGGCGGCCGGCCTCGAGCTGTGTCGGCGAGGCGATGATGCCGGAGACCGCTGGCCGCAGCTCATTCGGGCCCATCTTGACCCCCAACCCCGATTGGCCCTCGGCCGTTTTCTGGCCGAAACCGGCAAGGTCCATGCCATGATGGATCTCTCGGACGGCCTGGCCACCGATTTGGCCCATCTTTGCAAGGAAAGCGGCCTCGGCGCTGAAATCGAAGCTGGTTCCCTGCCGCTTTCTCAGGCATTGGTAGAGGCAGCCGCCCATCTGGGCCGACCGGCCGAGGAGCTTGCCCTCACAGGCGGCGAGGATTACGAGCTGCTTTTCGCCACCGCGTTTGCGGCCCGGGATTCCCTTCCCGCCCAAGTGAAAGCGGCCACCGGCATCGAGATTCATTGCGTGGGGCGCACGGTGGCGGGCCCTTCTGGCGTCTGGCTGCTGGCGGACGGCGCCCGGCGGGACATCAGCTACCGGGGCTACGACCATTTCGTCCGGGAAGAGCAAGGATAGTCGGCACATCATGTTCCAGATCGTTTCCGAATTCACTCCCACCGGCGACCAGCCCCGGGCCATCGAGGCCCTGAGCCGGGGCCTGAATGACGGCGCCCCGGAGCAGGTGCTGCTCGGAGTCACCGGTTCGGGGAAGACCTTCACCATGGCCCAGGTCATCGCCTGTGCCGAGCGGCCGACCCTGGTGCTTGCCCCCAACAAGACCCTGGCCGCCCAGCTTTACGCCGAATTCAGGGAGCTCTTTCCCAACAACGCGGTCGAGTACTTCGTCAGCTACTACGATTATTATCAGCCCGAGGCCTACATCCCTCAGAGCGACACTTACATCGAGAAGGATTCGGCCATCAACGACGCCATCGACAAGCTGCGCCATTCCGCCACCCGTTCGCTTCTCACCCGGCGGGACGTTATCATCGTGGCCAGCGTTTCCTGCATTTACGGCCTTGGCTCGCCTGAGGAGTACCGCAACATGCATCTCTTCCTCCAGGTGGGCGCGGATTACCCCTTGGAGGAGATGAAACGGCGTCTCGTTTACATGCTCTACGAGCGTAATGATTTTTCATTTGTCCGGGGCACTTTTCGTGTGCGGGGGGACGTGCTGGAGATCTTTCCCCCTTACGAGGAGGACCGGGCGGTGCGAGTGGAGCTCTTCGGGGACACCATCGAAGAGATCAAGATCGTCGATCCTCTGCGAGGAGTGGTTCTGCAGGAGCTCTCCGAGCTCACCGTCTTCCCCGGCAGCCATTTCGTCACCTCCAAGGAGAGGCTGCAGGCCGCGATCCGGAGCATCAAGGAGGAGCTCAAGGAGCGGCTGGCCGAACTGGAAGGGGAGGGGCGCCTCCTGGAGGCCCAGCGTTTAGAGCAGCGCACCCTCTTCGACCTGGAAATGCTGCAGGAGCTGGGCTACTGCCATGGCATCGAGAACTACAGCCGGCACCTGACCGGCCGGAGGCCCGGCGAGCCGCCGCCGACCCTTCTCGATTACTTCCCGCCCGATTTCCTGACCTTCATCGACGAGAGCCACATCGCCGTGCCGCAGCTGAACGGCATGTACCGCGGCGACCGCTCCCGCAAGGAGACCCTGGTCGCCTATGGTTTTCGGCTGCCTTCGGCACTGGACAATCGTCCCTTGCGCTTCGAGGAGTTCGAGGCGCGGCGCCAGCATGTGATTTACGTCTCCGCCACCCCGGGCGCCTTCGAGTTGGAGCGGGCGCAGGAGCGGGTGGCGGAGCAAATCATCCGCCCCACCGGTCTCATGGACCCCGAGATCGTGGTGAGGCCGGCCTACAGCCAAGTGGATGATCTGCTTGAAGAAATCCGTATGCGGGCCGACCGAAGTCAGGCGGTGCTGGTTACCACCCTTACTAAGCGCATGGCAGAGGACCTCACCGACTATTACCACAACCTCGGGGTGCGGGTGCGCTATCTCCATTCCGAGGTGAAAACCCTGGAGCGGATCGAGCTGGTCCGCGACCTGCGGCGGGGCGAGTTCGACGTGCTGGTCGGCATCAACCTCCTGCGCGAAGGGCTGGATATCCCCGAGGTCTCCCTGGTGGCGGTGCTCGATGCCGACAAGGAAGGGTTTCTGCGGAGCGAGCGGTCGCTGATGCAGACCTGCGGCCGGGCGGCCCGCAACGTCGAGGGCCGGGTAATTCTCTATGCCGACACCATCACCGAGTCCATGCGGCGCACCATCGAAGAAACCGAACGGCGGCGATTGCTGCAAGAGGAATACAACCGGGAGCACGGGATCACCCCGGAGACGGTGAAGTCCCGGATCAAGGACGTGATGGCCTCCATCTACGAGCAGGACTACGTGACCGTGGAGCCCGAAGCGGCGGAAGCGGAGGCCGAATACGAAACCGTGCAGGAGCTCAAGAAGGAGATCGCCCGTACCGACAAGAAGATGCGGGAGGCGGCCAGGGATTTGGCTTTCGAGGAGGCGGCCCGGTTGCGGGACCGGCTCAAGCAGCTTAAGGAGAAGGAGCTGGCGTGGGAATGAAGGAGGATTTCGGATACCGGTTGTCCCTGACAGTAGTGCCTAAGGCCTATGTGATGGCGAGCCGGCTGCTTTACGCCACCTGCCGGCTCCGGCAGCACGGCCTGGAACATTTGCGCCGAAGCGAGCAGCCGGGACCCTTTATCGCTGCCTTCTGGCATTATAACGTGCTCAATATCATCCATCTCCAACGCTCTTACGGGAAGAACTCGGTGGCCATGGTGAGCGGCAGCCGGGACGCCGAATACGTGGCCCGGGCGCTTGCCTGCCATGGCTTTAAAACGGTGCGCGGCTCCCGCCACAAGGGGGGGCTCGCCGCCCTCAAGAAGATGGTGGCCCTCATGAAGCAAGGGCTGAACGGCGCCATCGTGGCCGACGGCTCCCAGGGCCCGGCCCGGGTGGCCCAGGCCGGCGCGATCCTGCTGGCCGCCAAGACCGGGGCCCCTATCGTGCCCATGCTGGTAACCGCCAACCGTTATTGGGCCTTCGGCAGTTGGGACCGAGCCATGTTGCCCAAGCCTTTCGCCCGGCTGGATCTTCGGTACGGCGAACCGCTCACCGTGCCCCCGGACCTTTCATCGGAGGGACTCGAAAAGCTGCGAGCGGCGCTTGAAAACCGGTTGAACGGCCTTTATGAAGAGGCCTGGGCCGCCTGGGGAAGAACAGAACATTAAGGGCTTTTTCACGCAAAAAGGCCGAGAGGGTGTTCCCCT
>JARRJE010000135.1:0-790 GCA_037379765.1 Deltaproteobacteria bacterium | reverse complement strand
ACGGCCGGGAGGGGAACACCCTCCCGGCCGTTTTGTCCGCCTTGAAAAGCTTTTTTCTCTTACAGCTCTTTCATGATGGACTCGGAGACTTCCGGGATGGAGGGCCGGCCGTCCACTGAGATCACCTTGGGGCCGTTCAGCCCTTTGAAGAAGTTCACCGCGGCCATGGTGCCGGTGGTCTCGTCGTAGTAAATGTCGTGACGCTTGTCGATGGCCGCATCGTCCTGGTCGTCCGGTCGGGTCTTCAGATCGCCGCCGCACACCCGGCAGACCAGCTTGCCGTCCTTTTCCACCGGTTTGATGGCGTCAAAGGCGATGTGGTTGGGGTGGTTGTTGTCGTTGACGCACAGCCGGCGGCCGGTGATCCGCAGCTTGGCCACCTCCCGGGGCAGGACGATCTCGATCACGTAGTCGAGCTTCATGCCGGCGTCCTGCAGCGCCTTGGCCAGGGTTTCGGCCTGCACCTTGTTACGGGGAAAGCCGTCGAGGAGCCAGCCCTGCTTGCAGTCATCCTCTTGCAGCCGGTTGAGGATCATGGGGATGGTGATGTCGTCGGGCACCAGGTCGCCGGCGTCGATATAGGCCTTGGCCTTTTTGCCGAGCTCGGTCCCCTCGCCGATGTTCTTCCGGAAGATGGCGCCCGACTCGATGTGGGGCATGTTGTACTTTTTCTGGACGATGGCGCCCTGGGTTCCTTTGCCGCTGCCATTGGGTCCGAAAACCAAAATGTTCATGGGTTGCTCCTTTTTGTTTCTGATTTGACCTTGGACAATATCGGACTGGCGAAGTG
>JARRJE010000134.1:0-5636 GCA_037379765.1 Deltaproteobacteria bacterium | reverse complement strand
TCAAACAGAACCTTTTCTTCGCCTTTATCTATAACTCGCTGGGGATCCCCCTGGCGGCCGGCGTCCTTTACCCCGCCTTCGGCCTTCTGCTCAGCCCCATCATTGCGGCGGCGGCCATGAGCTTCAGCTCCGTTTCGGTGGTGGGCAATGCATTGCGGCTGCGACGCTTACACCTGTAGGAAACGGCCACAGGCACCGCATCTTCGCGCGATCGCACCCGTCCGCATAGCGCTGCTATCGCGGGCGGTCGCACTTGGGCGAATCTTTGATAGATCCCGAAAAAACACCAAATTCCGGCGGATGGGAACAGAGCAACAACTTACAAAACGTGGCTCGGCGTCATCGCAGTTCTTGCGATGACGTCTATTCTGCGGCACCTGTGGCCGCTTCGGATTTTCACTTCATCTCAAGGGCGCTTAATGCCTGTCGATGGTTATTGCGGGGGTTTTTGCCTGGACGCGCCTATTCCTTCTTCGCCTCTTGATATTTCTTCCAGCTTGGATCGGGGTCGAAGGTGGTCATCTCCGCCGCTTTGGGTGTGTCTTCGCCCAGGTTTTTTTCATAGATTACGCCCTCCTGGTTGACGATGAAGGTCATGATCCCGGATGAGCCGTATTTAGCCGGATAAGCGACCATGGCAAAACCGAGGATCATTTTGCCTTTGACAACATAATTATAGGCGCCGCCATCAGCGTACTTCCCCTGCGCCTTGAGAATTTTGAAATAATACCCGTGATAGGGCTCAGGGGCTTCCCCGTCCAGGCCCGATGCATATCCCTCCTGGGTTGCCTTTGCAATTAAAGGACCGAAAGGACTTTCTTCCTCCCCTTTCATGGGCTTCCAATAAAGACCGTCTTCCCGGCCATCACTACTGGTCAGCTTCTGGGCGAACTGCGGGCTGGCCCCGGCCTGCCGTTTCATGCACGCGTATTCGCGTTGGGCATCGGTATAGGCCTGGAGCACCTCGATGGTGTGAAGCTCGTTTCTGCCAATCCGTCGGTTGAGGATCTCCTCTTTGCCCGCCTGGGTATCGAAATGCCAGACTCCTGCCTCCTGCACCATGGGGATGGGAAAAGGATAGTCCTTGGCGCCCACGTGTAGTACCGCCTTGGTGGGGCTCTCCTCCTCGATGCGGTGTTTGTTCCCATAGGCTTTCAAAAAGCGCGTTCTCCCCTTCTTATCCGCGACCGGATCGCCGGAGGAGATGAGGTCTTCCGAGTCGGGGCCGAGGATGGCAAGCAACTCGGCCTCGCTGTCGGCCTTTACCGCAGCGATTAGGCCAGCCACCGCCGCCTGCGGGGAGGCGAAGGTCTTTTGCCCCTCGGCAGGCATCGCGGCAGCAACGGCCCTCAAGGCGAATATCACGACGAAGGTCGTCACCGCTGCGGCCAACGGCCGAACTATCCTGTCTGCACTTCCACTCCGCACCATTACCGCATCTCCTGTCTGAATAGAATCACGGCTCATCTCGTACGGCCCCGGCCCCCGCGGCCGCCGCCGGTCCCAAAGCCCCGGCCGCCGCCGGAAGGCCCCCGGCTGCGCGGCTGCCCGCCACGGCTGCTTCCCCGGCTGAAACTGCCGCGCCTGCTGGACTCGCGTTCCCTCCTGCCCTGTTCGACCCGGTTGAAGATGTTGCGCTCGATCCGTTCACGAATCTGTCTCTCTTGTTCGGCACGCTGTCGGGCCGCTCGTGACTGTTGAGGGACCGGTCGGGCCGGCCGTGCCTGCGGAGCCTGCCGCGGAGCGGGTCTTGTCGTCCGGGGTGGTTGCCTGGTCGGTCGCGCCTGCTGGCGCTGTCTTGACGGTCTTTGTCGCTCAATCCTTGCCGGCGGCCTCCTGCGTTCGGGAAAGCCCCGGGCCCCGGGCCCGAATTTTCTAGCGCGTCGGGGCAATTGGCCGTATTTGCGGGCGGTATAGAAATCACGGTAGGCAACACCCCGTCGATGACGAGGAGCATGGAGCCAGAACCCGGATCTGGTACGCCACCTGTCGCGCCTTACATATCGCGGCCGATGACGCACGTTGATGTAAATATGATGACGGGGCCAATCGAAAATGCTCCATGTCCCGAAGGAAAATCCAAAGAAGATGCCCGGCCAATAAGAAATGCCTACGCCAATGGATACCCCGCTTGGACCCCAGTAGTAAGGCGGATAGGCGGGATACCACCACGGGCCGTATACATAAAAGGGATCGTAATAGGGGACGTAGATCACTTGGGGATTCGCCGGCTCGATAATGATCGTTTTCTTTTCAACGACCACCTTCTGCTCGGGCGAAGATTTGAGGTTGCCCTGTTCGTAGGCCCTGGTCCTCAATTCCTGCACCATGTCCGTCACATCTTTTTCTTGGGCGAGAAAGGCGTTGCCAATGTTGGTGGTTTCGCCGATTCGGTCGCTCATCTGGGCAAGGACCTCCGGGAAATGGCAGATGGCCTTGACACTCGGGTCCCAATCCTGATCCAGCAATGCAGCGTCGAGTTTTTTGCCCTTTAGACCTGGGTGGTTTTTGATCCAGCGGTCGGCCTCGACCACCTCGATCGGATAGGTTGAGGCCATCAGAACCTGGGAGAGCAGCGGATCGGGATAGAGGGCGATCGGCGCCAGCATCTGGGCAAGCTGTTCCTTTGAGAAGACCGGGGCCGAGGCGTTCTCCTGGGATTGGCCTTGAGCGGGAATTGTCAGAAAAAGGACGACCAACAGACTGATCACTGAACAGGACATGCGTACAGATTTCATGAGAACCTCCTTCGAATGCCAAGCGGCTTTATATGCCGTTGGCACACGCTTCCGCTTCTATAGAATTGTATATGCTTAAAAGGTGTTGCAGGCAAACGATTTGTGTTCGTGGACAGGACGCCGCCCTTGGGGGTCATGCCTTCAATTCCCTGGAATTTCATGTAATTTCTATTGGGAGGTGCTGGCCGTTTTTCTTCTCTGTTGTTCATCAACTATCGCCCTGTTTCCTTTTCCAAGGCCGGGCATCGTTGCTTCCGCCTTTTTGCGTTCCCGGTTCGTATCTGCTAGGTCGATCAGCTTTGAGGTTTTTTAATTCGAAGACGTTATCGGCAATTGAAGAGGGAGGTTGGTTTTGAGTTGTGCGGCAGAGAAGATTGAGCTGGGGCGTGAGGTTTACCGGCAAGACCTTGAAAAGATGGCCGACTGGCTTGCCGATGATCGGGTGGTTCGGTTCCTCAACGAGGAGCAGAATATCGCCGACCGGCTCAAACAGAGTTGCTCGCCACCGTCATTTCCCCATCTTTTCTTCCCAGTTCAATCGCGACGGCAGCTTCTTCCTGATCACCCTCCATGACCGCCGCCCCATCGGTTTTCTTCGCCTGGTGCCTAAAGGAGGGTGCCGAGATCGTCATCGTGATCGGTGAACGCTCCCAATGGGGAAAGGGGTACGGCTCTCGGGCGATCCGCCAGGGAATCCGCCATGCCTTTTTCACGTGGCCGAAGGAAAAGGTGGTGGCCAAGATCCACCGGGAAAATGACCGTTCCCAAAAGGCGTTTAAAAGGGTAGGATTTGAAAAGGAAAAAAGGTTGACCAACGAAGACAGGTTCGTACTTCCCATCGAGTCGTACATTAACTGAATCCACTGACGGAGGGCCCGAAGGGCGACTGGGCGCTGTTTTGACTGCCTGTCGCATGATTGAGTCATCCGCTCCATAAGCCGAGCTCGGCAATCGGTTCATGCCGTCATGGATTCAGGACCAAAATTTCTGGCTATTCCGGCACCTAGCGATGAAAAGGCTTCGCCTCACTGTCCTGCTGCTGATTGTGCTCATCATCGGCATCCTCCATTTCGCTACCCCCGGCGATCTTCTTTTCTATCACGATATCTACCGAAGGCTCAGCTATTTCCCCATTGCCCGCGGCGGTCTCTGGTTCGGGGTTCCTGGCGGACTCGGCATTGCAGTGGCCTCCTCCATCGCCTATATCCCCCATCTCGTTCTTTATGCCGGCGAGCATCCGGCCATGTACCTGGGCGAGCTCACCGAAGTGGTCCTGTATTTGGCGGCGGGCACGGTCATCGGCGCCATCGCCGGCAAAGAGGCGCGGCTGCGGGAGCAGTACCGACTGCTTTCGGAGAAGCTCGAAAAATCCTACGACCGGCTCCACCAGCAGACCCAATTGCTCATCGAGGTGGAAGAGCAGCTCGGCGCCAGTCAACGGTTCTCCGCCCTGGGACAGCTTTCCGCCTCCCTGGCCCACGAGATCAAGAATCCCTTGAGCTCCATTCAGGGCACGGCTGAGATCCTGCTTGATGAGTTCCCCGAGGGACATCCCAAACGGGAGTTCGCCGAGATCCTGCTCAAGGAAACTGCCCGGCTCAACGCCACCGTGGAAAACGTCCTCCGGTATACAAGGGGACAGCAGCAGACGGAGCAGACCGAAGCGCTTTCGGAGGTGCTCGCCCGGGTGGCCAAACTGCTCTCCGGACAACTGCGCAAAAAGGCGATCGCCTTCCGGCTCTTGAAAGACAGAAAGGCTGCTTCGATGCTGGTGGACGGCGCCCGTCTTTCCCAAGTGTTTTTAAATCTCATCCTCAATGCCATCGATGCCGTGCCCGCCAAAGGGGGCAGGATCACGGTGGAGATTCGGCATCAGGGCGACGGCATGAGTGTGGCGGTGAGCGACAACGGTCCCGGCGTGCCGGCTCCCGAGCGGGAGCGGATTTTCGAGCCTTTCGTTTCCAACAAGGAGGAGGGGACTGGGCTGGGGCTTTCCATCAGCCGCAAAATCGTGGAAAGTTACGGCGGCCGCATCTCCGTGGCCGTCGCGCCGGAAGGCGGCGCCAAGTTCAATGTTTTTCTCCCTTTGGGAGACATCCTGGCCAGACCTCTTGAAAACATCGCGGAAGGCGGACATGGCTGAACTGATCCTGCTTATCGACGATGACGAGAGCCTGCGGCGGGTTACCGAGTACAACCTCGGCGCCGCCGGTTTTCAAGTGCTCGCCGCCTCCTCCGGCCGGGAGGGACTCGCCCTCTTCCGGGAGAAAACGCCCGATCTCGTGGTTACCGACGTCAAGCTCGGCGATCTCTCGGGGCTCGAGATCCTGGAGGCGGTGAAGAAGGAGGTGCCCGAGACGCCGGTGATCGTGATCACCGCCTTCGGCTCCATCGAGATGGCGGTGACCGCCATGCGTCTGGGAGCGTTCAACTTCATCACCAAGCCCTTCGATCGCGACACCCTGCGCCTTTCCTGCCGCAAGGCCTTGGAGCTCAAAGCGCTCCAATCCCGCAACCGGTTGCTCACCGAGGAGGTGGATCGGCTCACCGGCACCGAGGGTATGGAAACCGTGAGCTCTGCCATGCGGGAGCTGCTGCGCACCGCCCTGCGCGCGGCCGACAGCGAGGCCACCATCCTGGTCACCGGTGAGTCGGGGACAGGCAAAGAGGTCCTTGCCCGTCTCATTCACCGCAACAGCCACCGGCGGGACCTGCCGCTGGTGACCGTAAACTGCGCGGCTATTCCCCCCACCCTCATCGAAAGCGAGCTGTTCGGCCATGTCAAAGGGGCGTTCACCGGCGCAGTGGCCAGCCGCAAAGGCCGCTTCCAGTCCGCCTCGCCGGGCACTCTCTTCCTGGACGAGATCGGCGAGCTGGCTCTCGACATGCAGGCCAAAC
>JARRJE010000133.1:0-9310 GCA_037379765.1 Deltaproteobacteria bacterium | reverse complement strand
CGGCTCAACTTCATCGCTGTGGAGTACCTGGTCTATACTAATGAAGTAGTTTGCAACAGACTGGAATCATATCCGATTCCTTTGTTGCTCAGTTGTATTTGTATAGTCACGACAATGGTTTTTCTAACCAGTCGCCGGGCCATCGACAACGCCCTCCGTGTAGAAAAGAAAGAGCGCTTCAGAACGCGCCTGACGGGAGGGCTTGTCTATCTGCTGCTGCCGCTCCTTTCATTTCTGGCGGTGAACGACTCGCTGGCAGGTATTTTCAGCAACCATTACGAGCAGGAGCTTTCCAAAAACGGTCTTTATCAGCTCTTTGCCGCCTTCCGCAACAACATCCTCGATTACGGCACATTTTACAAAACCATGAATGAAAGCGAGGTCTATACCGGCTTGCACCAGCTCCTTCACACCCGAAACAGCACGTATTTACACGACTCGCCTTCGGATGTGACGCGGCTCATCATGGACCAGGGGCCGGAAGAGCGCCACAATGTGGTGCTGATCATGGTGGAAAGCCTGAGCGCTAAGTTCTTGGGGGTGTTCGGCAATAAGCAGGGCCTCACTCCCAACCTGGACCGCCTGGCCCGCCAAGGCTTGTTATTCACCAACCTTTACGCCACCGGCACCCGAACGGTGCGGGGCATGGAAGCGGTTACCCTGTCGGTGCCGCCCACACCTGGCCGATCGATTGTCAAGCGGCCCGGCAACGCCGACATGTTCTCTTTGGGATTTCTGTTCAAGAAAAGAGGCTACGACACCGAGTTTCTCTATGGCGGCTATGGCTACTTCGACAACATGAATTACTTTTTCAGCCATAACGGCTTTGACATAGTCGATCGAACCAGCCTTTCCGGAAAGGAAATCACCTTTGCCAACATCTGGGGAGTTTGCGATGGAGACATCCTCAGACGGGCCACCAGAGAATTTGACGAGTCGTACAAGAAAGGAAAGCCGTTTTTCGGCTACGTGATGACCACCTCAAACCACCGGCCTTTTACCTATCCCGACGGGAAAATCGACATCCCATCCCATACCGGCCGGATCGGTGGAGTGAAGTATACCGATTACGCCATCAACAACTTCATCAAGGAGGCCCGGCGCCATCCCTGGTTCGACAACACCATCTTCGTCATCGTTGCCGACCATTGCGCAGGCAGCGCCGGCCGGCAGGAGCTGCCGGTAAACCGCTACCACATTCCCTTGTTATTCTATGCCCCGAAAATCATCCAGCCGGGAGTCAACGATTCTCTGGCCAGCCAGGTGGATCTGGCGCCCACCCTCCTCGGTCTCCTCCACTGGACTTATCGAAGCAAATTTTTCGGCAAGGATATCCTGAAGGCGGATTTCACCCCTCGCGCCTTTATCGGCAATTATCAGAAACTCGGCTATCTGAAGGACGGTGATCTGACGATTCTCACGGACCGCAAGGCGGTCCATCAGTATGCAATCGGAAAGAAAATTCTGCAGGATGCCCCGTTGAGAAAGATCAACGACCGGAAGGACTTGGCGCGGGAAGCGATCTGCCTCTACCAGGGAGCCAGTCTGCTTTACAAAAACCGCCTGGACAGATGGCGTGGAGGCCCAACGGCCAATCTAGCTACGAGCGAGGCGCCGGTGAACCAGTATAGGCAGGTGATGAAAGGAGAGTAAAGAACTGGGGAAGGATTTTCAGTCTGATTTGATCGCGCCCGCAATTTCGGCCTGCATGGCCCGGATCACCGCAAGCGGCTCAGCGGCCCGTGTGATCGGCCTTCCCACCACCAGGTAATCGGCGCCATTGGCGATGGCGCGGCCGGCAGTCATCACCCGAGTCTGATCATCCGGCCCGCCCCCCTGTGCAGGCCGAATCCCGGGGGTGACGATAAGCGGTCCTTCTCCCAGGCCGGAGCGCAGGCGCGCCGCCTCGTGGCCTGAACAAACCACGCCGTCGCAGCCCAGCTCCATAGCCCGCCTGGCCCGCAGATCGACCAGATCCTCGATGCTGCCGGTCATGCCTTCGGCCCGTAAGTCCTCCTCGCCGATGCTGGTGAGGACGGTGACCGCCAGCAGCTTCACGTCCCCGCGGGCCTCGACCGCCGCCCGCAGGATAGGAGGGTTGCCGTGGACGGTGGCCAGAGACACCCCGCGGTCATTGAGCTGGCGGACTGCCAGCTTCACCGTCTCCGGAATGTCGAAGAACTTGAGGTCGAGCATCACCTTGTGGCCGCGGCGGACGATCCAATCCACGATCTCGAACCAGCCGGCCAGAAACAACTGCAAACCGACTTTGTAGAAGCCGATCGCATCCTCGGTCTGCTCCACCCATTCCTTTGCCTTGTCGGGCCGGTCCACGTCCAGGGCCAGGATGAGGCGCTCCCGAAAGGGAATCGTCTCTTTCACTCTTGTTCTCCTTTGCGAGTCACTTCATCAAAACATCAAGCCTGCCGCCCACCGCGTAGGAACCGGTGTTCAGATTGTATTTCATGCCCCGGCCGCGAAGGATCATGTTCTTGCCCACCAGACGCACCGGCGCCCCGGTTTCCACCTCCCCTTTCTTATCCAGATAGCGAAGGAGATCGGTGTGCAGCTCGTAGCCGTTCCTCATCCGAACCAGAACGTCATCGATCAGGGTAAGAATCGAGGCATCGGAGTCGTAAATGCCCTGATCGCTGGTGATATGGATCCGGCTCGTCCCCTGGCGTTGGAGGTCCGCCTCCACCTTTTCGAGATGCAACTCGTTTCCCCGCCTGTCCGCGGTCATCAGCCGGGCCGCATCGATCCGCCATTCGGGCCGCCCGTCCCGGCTCTGGCTGAATCGGACCCCTTCCATGGCAAACTGCCTCGCTTCGCCGCTCCTGACAGGATCTGCCGCAGACTCACCGCGCGGCCGCAGAAAACCGGCGGCAGCCGACCACCAGAGCGGGGTGGCCAGAGCCAGAAAAAACGGAATCAAAAGCAGCAGGATTCGGAGACGCATCGGTTCACTATAGCATGGCCTGTTCGGCTTGATCTGTAAGCGGGTCCAGGGGCCGCAGATCCGTGAAAGAACCCTGCCTGCTATACACCATATATGCGGGTAGGCCGATGACAACTTGCAGATCGACCGGCAACACCAACTCGCACCCAGGTTACAGCGAAAGCAACAATACAATGCCCGTGGATCGGCAGCAGTGCCGACAAAGAAAATGAGGTGCCCTGGGACCGCTTACGTTCAGCTCAGGAAGTGGCGCAGCAGTTCCCGCCGTTTGTCCTGGGACTCGAGCAGGAGGTCGCAGACCTCCCGCACTGCACCTCGGCCGCCGCAGCGCGAGGTGACGAAGTGGGCCGACTCTTTGGCCTCGGGAACCGCGTCGGCGACAGTAGCTGCCAGTCCGACCCGGGTCAGCAGCGGAAGGTCCATCCAGTCGTCGCCCATATAGGCAATCTCTGCAGGCTGCAGCTGGTGACGGGCCAGAATCTGCTCGTAGACCGCCAGCTTGTCGCGGACCCCCTGGTGGATGTGGGCAAGGCCCAGCTCCTCGGCCCGCTGGCGCACCATGGCCGATTCGCGGGCGGTGATCAACCCGGCTTCGATCCCCGCCTTCTGCAGAAGCTTGAGGCCGAGACCGTCCTGAATGTGGAAGGCCTTGATTTCCACCCCTTGGGCCGTGTAGATGATGGCGCCGTCGGTAAGGATCCCGTGCCGAGAGAACCTTTTCCACCTTGGCGAGGGGCATGGAATTGGGGCCATCGCAGAGGGCCTTCTCCGGATTCGGGTGGATCTCCATGAAAATGCCGTCGACCCCGGCCGCCACTGCCGCCCGGGCCAGGGGCGGGATGAATTCCCGTTGGCCGCCGGAGCGCCCCCCGGCGCCGCCGGGCAGCTGAACGGAATGGGTGGCATCGTAAATCACCGGACAGCCCAGGCCGCGCATGACCGGCAGCGACCGCATGTCCACCACCAGGTTGTTGTAGCCCAGAGCAAATCCCCGTTCGGTCAACAGCAGCCGCCGGTTGCCGCTGGCCTTGAATTTTTCCACGGCATACGCCATGTCCCAAGGGGAGAGAAACTGCCCCTTCTTGAGATTCACCGGCTTGCCGGTCTGCCCGGCCGCCAGCAGCAGATCGGTCTGGCGGCAGAGAAAGGCGGGAATCTGCAAGACGTCGAGCACCTCGGCCGCCGGCCCGGCTTGAGATGGCTCATGGATATCGGAGATCACCGGCACCCCAAACTCTTGCCGAATGCGGCCGAGAATGCGCAGCCCCTCTTTCAGGCCGGGACCCCGAAAGGAAGAAAGCGAAGTGCGGTTGGCCTTGTCAAAGGAGGCCTTGAACACGAAGCTCATCCCCAGCCGGGCGGCAATCACTTTCAGCTCGGCCGCCACTTCCCGGGCTAGGTCCTCGGATTCCAGCACACAGGGGCCGCCGATCAAAAGCAGCGGCTGGCCGGGGCCGACCTTGAAGTCATAAATGTCGATGGAATCCAAATTGACCTCGAATTTTTATGGCTCGCACAGTAAACCCGCGAACCCAGGCGGGCGGGAACTAGAAAACAAAAAGTTACACAACGTGGCCAGTCGGCGGAGCGCCTTTTTGCGAGGCGCACGCCATCCCAGACTTGTCCGCAAGCGCGCTCACGAAATCGGAGCGGGGCGATTGTCGATTGCTTTTTCCTGAAATCAATTGCGATCTGTAAATGTTCCCTCCTCCGGGGAACAAGTCAAGCGAAGATTGCGCAGTCGGGAAGGGTCAGGAGCGGGAAAACCGCAGGGCGGCCTTGATGAAATCCCGAAACAGAGGATGAGGGGCCATGGGTCGGGACTTGAACTCGGGATGGAACTGACAGCCGAGGAACCAGGGATGGTCGGCCAGCTCGACGATTTCCACCAGGGTGTCGTCGGGCGAGGTGCCGCTGATGATAAGCCCCTTTTCGGCAAGCTGCTCCCGGAACTCGGGATTGAACTCGTAGCGGTGCCGATGCCGCTCGGAAACCGAGTTTTCTCCGTAAGCAGTATGGGCCAGAGTGGAGGGCTTCAGATGGCAGGGGTAGGCGCCCAGCCGCAGGGTGCCCCCCATTTCGGAGCTTTCGTCGCGTACCTCCACCTGGTTTGTCCGGTAATCGAACCACTCCTTCATGAGATAAATCACCGGATGTGTGGTCTGCAGGCTGAACTCGGCGCTGTCGGCATCCTGCATCCCGGCGATGTTGCGGGCGAATTCAACCACTGCCAGCTGCATGCCGAGGCAGATCCCGAAAAAGGGGATCTTCTGCTCGCGGGCGTAGGTAATCGCCTTGATCTTACCAGCCACCCCGCGGTTGCCGAACCCGCCCGGAACCAGGATGCCGTGGCAGCCAGCCACCAGTTCCGCCGCCCCTTTTTCCTCGATCTCCTCGGCACTCACATAGCGCAGCTCCACCTTGGCGTCGTTGGCGACGCCCCCATGCACCAGCGCCTCGTGGAGGCTTTTGTAAGATTCGGTCAAATCGACATATTTGCCGGTAATGCCGATGATCACCTTGTTCTTGGGATGCTTGATCTTGTCGACCAGCTCCTGCCAGGGCTCCAGACGAGGTGCTCCGGTCCAGATGTTAAGCCGTTCAAGGATCTTCTCATCCAGCCCCTCCTGGTGGAAACACAGGGGCACCTCATAGATATTGGAGACATCGCAGGCAGAGATGACCGCCTCGGGATCGACGTTGCAAAAAAGGGCGATCTTGGCCTTCAAATCATTGTTGAGCGGCCTCTCGGAGCGGCAGAGTAAAAAATCGGGCTGGATGCCGATGGCCCGCAGCTCCTTGACGCTGTGCTGGGTGGGCTTGGTCTTGACCTCCCCGGCCGTCTTGATGTAAGGCACCAGGGTGACATGGATAAAAATGGAGTTTTCCCGGCCCACATCGTAGCGGAATTGGCGGATGGCCTCCAGGAAAGGCAGGCTTTCAATATCGCCGATGGTGCCGCCGATCTCGATGATGGCCACATCCACGTCGTTCTCAAGCTGGCGGATGGCGTTCTTGATCTCGTCGGTAACGTGCGGGATCACCTGAACGGTGCCGCCGAGATATTCCCCGCGCCGCTCCTTGTTGATGACACTGTAATAGATGCGGCCGGAAGTGTAGTTGTTCTTCTGGGCCATGACCGCAGAGGTATACCGCTCGTAATGGCCCAAATCGAGATCGGTCTCCGCCCCGTCGTCGGTGACGAAAACCTCGCCGTGCTGGAAGGGGTTCATGGTGCCGGGATCCACGTTGATGTATGGATCCAGCTTCTGGAAGGTGACGGAAAGCCCCCGGCTTTCGAGGAGGGCACCGATGGCGGCGGCAGCGAGCCCTTTACCGAGAGAAGAGAGAACGCCGCCGGTGACAAAGATGAATTTCGTTCGTTTATTGGAACGGCCGGGACTCATGGGCTGTAAATATAAAGGGGTGCTTCTGATTTGTCCAAAGAAAAATTTGGTTGCATTATGGTAGTTTTTCAAAGGCAAGTAACTGGAATAACGTTACTATCTCTACTTTCTCTAAAGAAGGACATTGAAAAATCTTTTTTCTGTGGGGAATCCTCTCGCCAACGGCCCATACCCATGCTATAAATACGATTTCCCCTTTCGATTTTTTTCCTTCATGACCCTGAGATCTCTCGTCGTCCTTGCTTCGCTCCTTGGTCTTCTGCTGCTTCCTGCCTGCAGCGACCGATCCGGGAACGATGCCCCTACCACCCCCTCGAAGGCCTCGTCCGGCCAGACCGCTACCGGCGGCTGCCGTCAGTGCCATCCGGTGGAGCTCGATCCTGCTCACGATTTCAGTTGCAGTGTTTGTCACCAGGGCAGCGAGCAGGCCGCGTCCAAAGATGCGGCCCATACCGGACTGGTTGCCCGTCCTGCCCATCCCGACCAGATGGCCCGAATATGCGGCCGCTGCCATGGCGGGCTGGTGGCGCAAGCGGCCCGCTCCCTCCACTTCACCTTGAAAAAAGAGGTCAATGCCGTCCGCCGGGTATTCGGGGCCAAGAAGGACCTCGCCTCCCTGGTCGAAATCCCGGTGAAGGATCGTCCGACTACCAAGCTCGAGTTGGCCGACGACCTCCTCCGTCGCCGCTGCCTCCGCTGCCACGTTTATTACGAAGGAGACTCTTACCCCGAGACCCGGCGGGGAACCGGCTGCGCCGCCTGCCATCTTGAATACGGCAACGGGGGCATGGTCTCGCACCGGTTCGTTAAGCAGGTAAGCGACGCCCAGTGCCTGCATTGCCATTACGCCAATACGGTGGGGTTTGATTATTACGGCCGCTACGAGCACGACCTTCACATGGATTACCGCACCCCGTATGCGCTTTTCAGAACCGGACCGCCAGCTTACGGCATCGAGTTTCACCAGCTCGACTCCGATGTCCACCGACGCGCCGGCCTCGCCTGCATCGATTGCCATACCGGTTCCGAGCTTATGGGTCCGGTCCACGGGGAGGGAAAGCCGGCCGCGGTTTCCTGCACAAGATGCCACCGGTGGCGCGCCGGACAGAAAACCGGGCTGGCACTGTCCGCTGAAAACGGCAAGGTACTTCTGACCTTGCAACGAAGCGGCAAAAAAATCATGGTCCCACAAATGGCCTCGCCGGTGCATGAAAAATACGCTGGCCGTGCCACTTGCGTATTGTGCCACGCCCAGTGGAGCTTCAACGACGAGGGCACCCCTCTCATGCGCCGGGACACCGACGATTACGACCCGTGGTTCTATCTCACCAATCAGAGCTGCTCCGAGGTGGAATCCATTTTGGAAACGAGCCTGTTCGGCGACGAAATCCTGGAGCCAACCATGACCGACAAGATTACGGGGTTGCCCAAACCGGGAATCTGGTATAAGGGATATGAACTCAGGCGCTGGGAATTGCCGCTGATCTGCCCCGACGGCGACGGGAAGCTGACTATCTGCCGGCCGGTGCTCGATCTGTACCTTTCCTACGTCGATGACGAAGAGAATGTGGTCTTTGATTCGGTCCCTGCCCGGGGACCGGCCGGCGGCGCCCTGCCCTACACACCGCACACCATCGGCAAGGCAGGCGCATTTTTCCGGGAACGGCTGCAGAAACGAACCGACATCAGGGGGAATCGTTGTTTGATCGAGCAGAACCGGAAGGAATGAGGAAAAAGGAGCTCCTGAGGCTCTTTCATGTTTTTCTTTTGTTTTCCTTGGCGGCATGCAGCCCGCACGTAATCAAATGTCCCGCTCCGGGCCAAGTCATGGTGCCCGGAACCCAGCGCCCTTACTGTATCCTGGGCAAAACCTATTACCCCCTGCCCTCTGCCGAAGGATTCAAACAGACCGGCCTTGCTTCTTGGTACGGCAAGGACTTCCACGGCAAAAAAACAGCCAACGGCGAAAAGTACGACATGTACGGCGGCACCGCGGCCCACAAGACTTTGCCGATGAACACTTACGTCCTGGTGCACAATCTGGAGAACGGCCGAGAAACGGTGGTCCGGATCAACGACCGGGGCCCTTTCGTGAAGGGGCGCATCATCGACCTGACTTACACTGCGGCCAAGAAGCTCGACATGATCAAAAACGGCACCGCTCGGGTGAGGATCAGCGCCTTGGGCGAGGCGGTCACCGTTGCTCGCGGCCAGAAGCAGATCGAGCGGTTTCTGGCCCACCGCGATTTCAACAAAGGTGAGTTTTTTGTGCAGATCGGCTCATTTGCGGATCGCACCAATGCCGAACGGTTGAAAGACCGGATGCTCGCCTCGGGGCGAAAAACGGTGATCCAGCACTATAAGAGCAATGGTCAACGCTACCACCGGGTTCAGGTGTGGGCCGGCACCGATCTGGGCCAAGCGCAACAGCTCGAGCGGGTCATGGCCGACGCAGGCTTTCCGGATGCCTTCGTCATTGCCCGATGACCGGAGAAGGTATAATCTCCGCCTGCTCCTCCTTCCGTCCGAACCGGTAGCCGATATCCCGGCCCACTTCTGATGATGCCCCTAATCCCTCCTTTATCATCGAAGATCGGCGAAGCGACGATCTCCACCGGGATCACCCGCCATCTTTGATCCGATGATCGTGGATCATTAGGCAAGATCTTCTGCCCGCCATAACTTGTTTCAATGGACAGGCAAGGCCGTCTTCCGAACAGCTGCCCTCTTGCCCGTGCAGCAGCTGAAAACAAAAGGAGCGAGGAATGAGGCTCAGATCATCGCCATAGAGCCGTCGGGCAGATGGCGCAAAAGAAGTGCCGAGCCAAATGAGCCTTGTGGCATCGGTAATCCGCCGACATATTCGGAGAATCCAAAAGAGAGGCTCTTTACGGCAACGAAATGAGCAATAAATATGCCGACCGGAGAGAAGCGGGTAAGGAGG
>JARRJE010000132.1:0-5669 GCA_037379765.1 Deltaproteobacteria bacterium | reverse complement strand
GAACCAGAGCAGGTGGCTCGAGATTCGATTCAGTTCGACGGTGATCACCCGGATCCACTCGGCCCGTTCCGGCACCTCGATGCCAGCGGACCGCTCCACCGCACACACATAGCCGTGGTTGTAGGAAAGGGCGGAGAGGTAATCCATGCGGCCGCAGTTGGGCATGAACTGGGCGAAGGTCCGATTCTCCCCCATTTTTTCGTGCATCCGGTGGCAATAGCCGAGCACCGGCTCGGCTTCGACAATGTACTCGCCGTCGAGCTGCAGCTTGACCCTCAGCACGCCGTGGGTGGATGGATGCTGGGGGCCCAGATTGAGGACGAAGGTTTCGTCGGAGTTGCTTTCGATCAGTTCCCGCATGGATCAACCCTTCAGGAGAGGATGGAAATCGGCGTCTTCGGGAAGGAGGAACGGGGTGAGATTGGGATGACCGCTGAAGCGAATGCCGAAGAAATCGTGGGTCTCCCGCTCGTGCCAGTTGGCGCCAGGATAAATCTGCTGGATGGAAGGAAGCTCCGGGTTGTCCCGGGGGATGCGGGTGCGAACCACCACCCGACAAAGCTCGCCGGAAGAGCTGTAGTCGTAAACCACTTCCATCTCCGGGCTTACCGGCTCGGGCTCCGGTTCGGCCTCTTCCGGCTCCGTCTCGCCGGCCTCCTCGGCCTGCGGTTTGGGCTTGGGTTTCGGCTTGGCCGCCGTGGCCTCGGCCAGCCAATCGACACCGGTAACCGCTTCGATGAACAGGCCGGCGCGGTCCATCACTTCTGCGGCGGCCACCACCTGGTCCGGGCTCACCTGGATATCCAGGTCATACCCTTTGGCGGCATGATCGGCATCGAGCACCGCCAGCGGCGTCAGCGCTGCCACTTCCTGCTTGATTGTGTCGCAAATCTTGCTCATTCGGGCTCCACCTGCGGAAACCGCCGCGATCCGGTGATTTTTTCTTCGAGCTTCAGCAACCCTTCGATGAGAGCCTCCGGCCGCGGCGGACAGCCGGGAATGTAAATATCCACCGGCAGTAACTTGTCCGCTCCTTCGACAATGCCGTACTGGCCTTCGAAAACAAAGGGCCCGCCGGAAATGGCACAGTTGCCCATGGCCACCACCCATTTGGGCTCGGGCATTTGGTCGTAGAGGGTGGCGATGGCCGGCGCCATTTTCTTGCTGATGGTGCCGGCCACGATCATCACGTCCGACTGCCTGGGCGCCGGGCGGAACACTCCGGCACCGAACCGGTCGAGGTCGAAGCGTGCGGCGCCGGTGGCCATCATTTCGATGGCGCAGCAGGCCAGCCCGAAGGTCATGGGCCACAGGGAATTGGCCCGGCCGAGGGCGAGCAGCTTATCAAGCGCCGCGAAATGGACTACTGGGGATTGTAGAGTTTCCTTTCCCACCGCATCACTCCCTTTTTCCATGCATAGACGATCACGAGCGAAAGGATGCTCACGAAGATCACGATTTCGATGAAGTCACGAATGGCGAAGGTCTTGTTATAGACCAGGGCCACCGGAAAGAGAAAGAGCACGTCCACAGCAAAGGCCACGAACATCAGGGCATAGAGATAATAGACGATGCCGAAGCGGATCCAGGCGTCGCCGATGGGGTCCATGCCGCATTCATAGATTTGGGTGGTTTTGGCCAGGGTGGCCCGGGTGCCGCGGGGGGCAAGCAGGTGTGAGATAATGAACGGCCCGACGGCGAAGGCGACGCCGCCGAGAAAGAAGGCCGTTACGTAAAGAAGATCGGAAAGGTATTGCTGTCCCATGGATAGCTCCTTAGCCACGAATCGGCGTGACGCCTCTTCATATAACACGCACTACCTGCTTGTCAAGGAATAACTGAGGCCTCATTCATAAATGAAAGTCGGAAGAAAAATGAAGAATTCTCCTTGGCCTCCCGCAGGCAAACCGGCACCAAGGCCGGGGATGTCCACTTCATTCCGCGAAACCAGTCCGTGCCTCCTGTCAAAAATTTCTTATAAGATTGGATAAAAATTTATTGGAGAAAAAAACCGTTCCGGAAAGTCCGGAAAATGAATTCCGGCCGTCCTTAAAGAAGATCGGCCGGAATGGAGAGAAGCGCTCAGTAGAAAACATTACCAATAGCAACCTTGATAGTTCCAGGCAGTTATCAGTCGCAGATCGCCATGACGAATCCCGGATTTTGCTACTGCAGATCGAGGCTGGAGAACTGCCGAGGAAGGCTTACGTCGCGAGTTGCGCCAGAAGACGACTGTGGATGTTGTCGAAACCGCCGTTGGAAAGGACGGCGATCACGTCGCCGCTGGCGGCCTCTTGCTGGAGAAAGGCCAGGATCTCATCGGTATCGCCGAAATAGCGGGCGGCCATTCCCCGCTGCTGGAGATCGGCTACCAGCCGCGCTGCCGAAAACCGCTCCTCCTTCGGAATCTTGTCCATCCCTTCCGGCTCGCGCACCAGCACGAGGTCGGCGGCATCGAAGGCCGCGGCATAGGCCTGCTGGAACACTTTGCGACGGCTGGTATTGGTGCGTGGATCGAAAACGGCCACCAGCCGCCTGCCGGCGTAAGCGGCTTGGAGCGCACCCAACGTTTCCTGCACCGCTGTGGGATGATGGGCAAAATCGTCAATGACGGTGATTCCGCGCACCGTTCCGCGCACCTCCTGCCGCCTTTTCACCCCGGCAAAGGAGCTCATCCCGGCAGCGATCGCCTCCTGCGCCACCCCCACCCGATCAAGGACCGCAATCACCGCCAGGGCATTGAGGGCGTTGTGACGACCCGGCAGAGAACTCGTAAACCGACCATAGTCTCCGCCATCTTTCAAGGCGGTAAACGAGGTGGCCGCGGGGGTGACCACCAGATCGCCGAGGCGCCAGGCCAGACCGCTCCCGAGGCCGTAGCCGCTCACCGAACAGGGTGCATCTTCTACCACTTCCGCCACCACCGGGTCATCGAGGCAGGCCACTAGACAGCCGTCTGGGGGCATAACCTCCACCAGGCGCCGGAAGGAGACCTTCACTGCCTCCAGGTCCCGATAGATGTCCGCATGGTCGAACTCGACGCTGGTGAGGATGGCTATCTGTGGCTGATAGTGGAGAAATTTTGGTCCTTTGTCAAAAAAGGCGGTATCGTATTCATCGCCTACCACCACGAAATGGGGGCCGGTGCCGATATTAAAATTGCGGCCGAAGGCCTGCACCAGGCCGCCGATCATGAAACTCGGGGCCAGACCGGCCGTATCCAGCACAGTGGCCAGAAGCGATGAGGTGGTGGTTTTGCCGTGGGTGCCGGCCACCACCAGCGAAGTCTTGCCGGCAATGAAACAGTGGCGCAGGGTCTGGGGGAAGGAAAGGTAGGGTATGCCGGCAGCGGCCAGGGCCAGCGCCTCGGGGTTGTGGCGGGTGATCACGTTGCCCACCACCACCAGATCCGGTCGGGGCTCAAGGTTGGCCGCTCGATAGCCTTCGGCCACCGGGACGCCCGAAGCCGCCAGAAAATCGCTCATGGGCGGGTAGACGTGCTGATCGGAACCAGTCACCTCATAGCCGGCGACCTTGAGCATGCCGGCCAGCGCTCCCATGCCGGTGCCGCAAACCCCCATCAGATGTATACTTCTGACTTCATTAGGGAAACGGTTCAGGACCGGATCGAGAAGAGCAGCGGAGGGAGATGATGAAGGAGAACCAGTCACAGGAGAGCAACCACTTCTATCAAATTTGCGGCGTTACTTGAACCCGCGCTTTGGGCGCTGACAGTCACCCCTGCTTCGGGCGAACCGTCTCGCGAACGACCTGATGGACTTCCCGGAACGTCTCGTTGAAATTGGCAGGAGACAGTCGGCCCACTTCGATAAACTTGACCACCACTTCTTTGGTGACTTTCAGGATGGCATCGTCGGTGATGGGTTTGCCGACTGAATCCGGCTTTTCGGGAGTTTTTGATGCGGTCATGGAAACAATGGAGAAAAAAGCCTCTGCGGCGAGAAGAAGGCCAGTTCCTGATGCCGACAGAGGCTCCCGCTTTTTAGGAAAAACTGATGGGCCCTCCCTAAAAAGACTTGCTTGGTGGTGGAGCTAAGCGGGATCGAACCGCTGACCTCTTGAATGCCATTCAAGCGCTCTCCCAGCTGAGCTATAGCCCCACTCGATTCGAATTCCTCAACCATCGTGCGGCTGGCACCATCTCAATGCAGACGCGCCACCCAGATACCATGCCTCGACTTTTGCTGTCAAGCTATTTTTCTTGCCGGGAGCCGTCCCCCATTTCTCTTGCAAGCGCTAGGGGAGTTTGCTAGTATAGGCGGGATTTTTGCCCAACCGCTTGTCAGGATAATATCTTTTATCATCCACACCTAGAGGTAAGCACCCCTATGTTTTCCCCTGTCGACAAACTCTTCGGTTGGCTTTCCAACGACTTGGCTATCGATCTCGGCACTGCCAACACTCTGGTATTCGTCAGGGGCAAGGGGATCGTCCTGAGGGAACCCTCGGTGGTAGCTGTGCGCAGGGACGGCCGCAGCAACAAGGTGCTGGCCGTCGGCAAGGAGGCCAAAATGATGCTCGGCCGCACCCCGGGCAATATCGTTGCGATCCGCCCCATCAAAGACGGAGTGATTGCGGACTTCGAGGTCACGGAGGCCATGCTCCGCTACTTCATTAAAAAGGTGCACAACCGTCGGACCCTGGTCCACCCCAGGATCATTGTCAGCGTTCCCTCCGGCATTACGCAAGTGGAAAAACGGGCGGTGCGGGAATCTGCGGAATCCGCTGGCGCCCGCGAGGTGCATCTCATCGAGGAACCGATGGCGGCCGCCATCGGCGCCGGCTTGCCGGTCACCGAGCCTACCGCTAATATGATCGTCGACATCGGCGGCGGCACCACCGAGGTGGCGGTGATCTCGCTTGCCGGTGTGGTCTATGCCAAATCGGTGCGGGTGGCCGGCGACAAGATGGACGACGCCATTCTCCAGTACATCAAACGCAAGCACAATCTGGCCATCGGCGAACATTCGGCCGAGGTGATCAAGACCACCATCGCCGACGTCATGCCTGAGCCGCCTTACGAAACCATGGATATCAAAGGGCGCGACCTGGTCTCGGGGGTGCCCAAGACCTTGACCATTGACTCGGGCGAAATCCGCTCCGCCATTTCCGAGCAAGTGGACGCCATCGTCGAAACGGTGAAGATGGCCCTGGAGCTGACTCCTCCGGAGCTCTCCGCCGACATCGTGGATCAGGGCATCGTCCTCACCGGTGGCGGCGCCTTACTGCGCAATCTCGACCGTCGGCTCAAGGAAGAAACCGGGGTTCCGGTGATCATTGCCGAAGACCCCCTCTCCTCGGTTGTGCTCGGCTCGGGCAAGGCTTTGGAGAACATCGATAATGAGGTCATCCGCCACTTTCTTGCGGAATTTTTTTACTTCCTCCTCGGGGGCCTTACCATGATAAAATTTTTCGCGCATACCTCGACGCAGCGCGCCCACATAGGCCCGCATGCCAATGCGCTCTCCACCGACAATGGCGATATAATCCAGCTGTTTCGGCTTATCCGCCTTCTGAACAGAGCTTTTCGGCTCGACCGACCCGGGTTTAGCGGCTTCCGTCGCCAACAGCCCGCCCGAAACAAACATCAGCACCCCACCCAGCAACAAAACGATTCGCGTACTCATATAGCAGTTACAGCCTCTCAC
>JARRJE010000131.1:0-6845 GCA_037379765.1 Deltaproteobacteria bacterium | reverse complement strand
AACCGAAGCCCCGGTAAACGGCGGCCGTAACTATAACGGTCCTAAGGTAGCGAAATTCCTTGTCGGGTAAGTTCCGACCTGCACGAATGGCGTAACGATTTCCCCACTGTCTCAACCAGGGACTCAGCGAAACTGTAGCACCGGTGAAGATGCCGGTTACCCGCAACAAGACAGAAAGACCCCGTGCACCTTTACTACAGCTTGGCATTGTAGCTTGGGCTATCATGTGTAGGATAGGTGGGAGACTTTGAAGCGGCCACGCCAGTGGTCGTGGAGTCAATCTTGAAATACCACCCTTGCTATCTTAGGCTACTAACCCAGACCCGTTATCCGGGTCGGGAACAGTGTCTGGCGGGTAGTTTGGCTGGGGCGGTCGCCTCCTAAAGAGTAACGGAGGCGCGCGAAGGTTCCCTCAGGTTGATTGGAAACCAACCGCAGAGTGTAAAGGCATAAGGGAGCTTGACTGCGAGAGAGACATCTCGAGCAGGTACGAAAGTAGGTCTTAGTGATCCGGCGGTCCCGAATGGAAGGTCGATGTCGGCTCATCGCATCCTGGGGCTGGAGCAGGTCCCAAGGGTTTGGCTGTTCGCCAATTAAAGCGGTACGTGAGCTGGGTTTAAAACGTCGTGAGACAGTTTGGTCCTTATCTGCTGCGGGCGGAGGATATTTGAGGAGAGCTGTTCCTAGTACGAGAGGACCGGAATGGACGAACCGCTAGTGTTCCAGTTGTCGCGCCAGCGGCATTGCTGGGTAGCTATGTTCGGCAGGGATAACCGCTGAAAGCATCTAAGCGGGAAGCCCACTCCAAGATAAGATATCCCGTGGGGTAACCCACCTGAAGGCTCCTCGTAGACCACGAGGTTGATAGGTCGGATGTGGAAGCGTGGCAACACGTGAAGCTTACCGATACTAATAAGCCGTGCGGCTTGACCATATTTTTTCTTGAGCACAAATTCACCAGCTTCTACCTGAAAGCACCCTCATGTTCAATTATCTGAGTTCTAGATAGAACCACGCTTTTCCGGTGGTCATAGCGAGGGGGTCACACCCGTTCCCATTCCGAACACGGAAGTTAAGCCCCTCTGCGCCGATGGTACTGCTCGGGAGACTGAGTGGGAGAGTAGGACGCTGCCGAAAAATTTTTATATAACCCGGAATCATCATCTGATGGTCTCCTCGCATCTCCTTCACGCATAGCCAAATCTTTTTAAAAAGGATATGCTCGCAACAATATACATCTCGGCATCTCGCCTGATCCTCAATCCCATGGAACAGATTCTTCTAGTCGAAGACAGCCGTGCACTCGGCACCCTGGTGCGTGAGAAGATCCAGGACACCCTTGGCATCAAGGTGCAGTGGGTCCAAACTTTTCGGGAAACCGTATTCTCCTTGATGCAGGAGGAATACTGTCTCGCCATCCTTGATCTCACCCTTCCGGACAGCCGCAGTGACGAAGTCGTCGACTTCGTCCTCTCCCGGGGGGTGCCGGTCATCATCTTTGCGGCACGCTTCGACCGTAAGCTTCATGAGAGCTTCTGGTCGAAGATGATCGTCGATTACGTTCTCAAAGACAACCCTGCCAATATCGATTACCTGGTGTCCCTGGTTCGGCGGCTGTTTCGCAACCGCTTCATCGACGTGCTGGTTGTGGATAATTCGGAATCGTCTTCGGAGATCGCCAACCTCTTGACCACCCACAAATATAACGTCTTCTGTGCGGAGGACGGCTTGAAGGCGCTCGCGCTTTTCGATGCCAACCCGAGGATCAAATTGGTAATCGCCGGCGATTTTATCTCCCATCTGAACGGAATTCAGCTCATCCGGGAAATCCGGAGCCGGCGCAACAAGGAGGAGGTAGCTGTCATCGGGATTTCCGACCGGCAGCAGACGAACCTGCCGGCGAAATTCCTCAAAAATGGGGCGAACGATTTCATTACCAGGCCTTTCGCGAGCGAGGAGTTTTATTGCCGAGTCACTCAGAATATCGAACTGCTCGAATATATCGAAACCATAAGGAATTCATCGAATACCGACTATCTAACCGGCCTATACAACCGCCGTTACTTCTTCGAACTGGGCCGAAAGTTGTTTGCCAGCATGCGACGGGGGAATATCTGCCTTGCGGTGGCCATGGTCGATATCGATTTGTTCAAACGGATCAACGATACTTATGGCCACGAGGCAGGGGACGCAGTGCTCAAGCAATTGGCGGCTCTTCTCAAGGAGCGGTTTCGGGCTACGGATATTGTCAGCCGTTACGGCGGGGAGGAATTTTGCATCCTGGCTGCCAATATGGCCAGGGAGCATGCTATCCCGGTGTTGGATCGGCTGCGACAGAAAATCGAAGAGGTCGCCTTCGATCTTGGGTCCACTACCATTCAGATCACTGCGAGTATCGGCATCTGCCATTCCGACCTGGATCGGTATGGCTCCCTGGAAGAAATGATCAAAACGGCGGACACCACTTTGTACATGGCGAAGGAGGAGGGGAGGAATCGGATCAGATTGTGGGAGGCGGCCATTCCTTCCAACTGAAGCTTTTCTGCCTAAGAAAACGAAAAAACTCCGGGGTGACTGAGAGAGGTTTTTTGCGCAACAAGTGTCCAGTGGGATAATCGTTTTCCAGAGGACAGATTCGTCCCCAACCTGCCACCGGCAGTTTAGGGTTGGCCCACAGCATACATTTTCGAAAAATCCCCCACCCGCAAGAACAAACGGGCAATGGCGGTGAGCAGGGCCAGACGATTGTTTCGTAACGCATTCTCTTCCACCATGACCATTACCTCGTCGAAGAATCGGTCCACAGGTTCCTTCATCTCCAGAATCACTGCGAGCGCCTCTTCGTAGTTCTTCTCTTCAAGCAGAGGCTCGGCTTTGCGGGCCGTCTCCTGATAGGCTGTGAACAAGTCATGCTCCGCCGACTCGGCGAGCAGCTTCTCGTCCACCCAATCTTCTCGATGGCCCTTAATGATGTTGATGACCCGCTTGAAGGCGCCGGCAAGCAAAGAGAACTCGGGGCGGGCACTGATCGCCACCAGGGCTTCGATACGCCGGTGGCAGTCCACCGGGTCGTCGAAGTCGACCGCGGTCACCGCCTCCACCGCCTCGGGCAGCACACCCCGGGTGGCCAGGTCATTCGAAAAGCGGCCTTTGATATAGTCGAGGGCCTGCCGGCAGGTAATGGTCCGATCTTCGGTGAGCTTGTCGCCGTAAAGTTCCAAGGCCCGGTCGATCATAAACGTGAGGGAGAGATGGAAGTCCTTCTCCTCGACGATGTGGAGTAGGCCCAGTGCCAGTCGTCGCAGACCAAAGGGATCGGTGGTGCCGGTCGGGGTCTCGCCGATGCCAAAGCAGCCGGCGATGGTATCCAACCGGTCGGCGAGGCTAACCAGTGCCCCCGAGAGGGTACGGGGCAGTTCGCCGTCGGCCCGGAGCGGGAGATAGTGCTCACGGATGGCCTCTGCTACTTCTCTGTTTTCACCGCTAAGCAGGGCGTAGTCCCGGCCAATCACTCCTTGGAGGGAGGGGAATTCACTGACCATGGAGGTCAGGAGGTCGGCTTTGGCCAGATGAGCTGCCCGGCTGACGATCTCCGCCTTTTCGGGTGCCAGTTCAGTGGCCAACAGGCCGGCCAGTCGGGTGATCCGTTCGGTTTTTTCCTGAAGGGTGCCGAGTTTGGCTTGGAAAATGACCCCTTCCAGGTCAGGCACTCGGTCGGCCAGGGGGCGAGCTTGATCTTCCTTGAAAAAGAAGAAGGCATCTTCTAAGCGGGCTCGGAGCACCCGCTGGTGCCCTTCGGTCCCGACCTGTTCATCCTTGACCTTGGTATTGTTCACCGCTACGAAATGTGGAAGAAGAGCCTCGGCGGCGTCCACTACTGCGAAATACTTTTGGTGCTCGCGCATGGAGGTGATGAGCACCTCGCGGGGCAGGGCTAGAAACCGTTCCTCGAAAGTGCCGCAGATAGCATGGGGCTCTTCCACCAGGTTAGTGACCGTCTCCACCAGTTCCTCGTCGGGAAGAATCTGGCCGCCGGTCGCTGCCGCCGCGCGGGTGATTTCAGTGAGCACCGCCTTCCGCCGTTCTGCCAAGTCGACCAGCACGTGCCGTTCCCGAAGCTGCCGCAGGTATTCTTCATAGCCGGTTACCGTTAGCGCTTCCGGCGCCATGAAGCGGTGGCCACGGGTAGTGGCGCCGCCGGTGATCCCATCGAGGCGGCATGGAACGACCTTGCCGTCGAAGAGGGTGAGAAGCCAGTGGATAGGCCTGGCGAAATGGATGTTGCCGGTTCCCCAATGCATGGACCTGGGAAGGGGAATCGCGGTGACCAACTCAGGAAGCAACTCCGAAAGCAGGTCTTGAGTCGAACGGCCCTTTTTCTCCTGGATCAGCATGACGTATTCCCCCTTGGGGGTGATGACGATCTGCAGATCTTCTACCGTCGCGCCCCGGGAGCGGGCAAACCCGACCGCGGCCTTGGTGAAGTGATTCTCGGCATCCACTGCCGCTTTCTTTGGAGGGCCCAGGATCTCTTCACGCCTGTCCGGCTGGCCCTCGGCAAGTTCGGCAACGGAGACGGCCAATCGCCGTGGCGTGCCTCCTCCCCGGATTTCCCCATGAGGGAGGCCGAGCTCTTCGAGCTTGCGGGTAAAAAGGTTTATAAGATGTTCGAGGGCCGGCTGCAGAATGCCGGCCGGAATTTCCTCGGTGCCGATTTCAAATAAAAGCTCTTGCTGCATGGCTGTTATCCGCTTGAAAGCTGAGGATGGGAAAAGGGATAGTTACCCCATATGGCAGGAAAAATCAATGCACCGTCGGCTCCGGCCACTCAAGGGAAGCAAAGGTGTTGAACCCCGCGGCCAGGTTTTCGACAGTCACTGCAAACCAACTGATGTCAGGGTGGCCGGCGAATTTCCGGCCAAGGGCCTTGGCGATCTTCTCCACTGAAAGGTCTCTCGGACCAGAGGAAGCTATAGGGCGATCGAGATGGAGGGCGATCACTTCCTCTGCCATCTCAATGAAGTCTTCAATCCAGATGAAGCGGGTGAAGCGAAGACTGATCTCGGCCACCCCCCAATGTCCCAGAGAGCGGGGCAGACCTTCGGCCTGTTGGGTCGGCAACGGCGCGGAGATGGGAACCTGGACGGTAAGGATCAGATGATCATGGTCGTTGAGGACGCCATGCATACGGCACCTGTATTCGCTGATCCCTGCAGCGCTGGCAAATTCACACGGCCGTTTGAGGAAATAGGGAAATTCGATTTCCATGTGGGCTGCTTCAGCCTGAAGCCTGGTTTTCATTTCCTCCAGGATACAGTGGAAACTCTTTAGGTCGATCTGGCCGTGAAACCGATTCAGGATCTCGATGAATCGGCTCATGTGGGTCCCCTTGAAATGATGAGGAAGATTGACGTACATGTTGACCGTGGCCACGGTCTGCTGGAGGGTGCGGGATTTGTCGCGGACGGTGATTGGATAGGTTATGTTTTTGACCCCAACCTTCCGGATGTCGATCCGGCGGTCGTCTGGCAGGCTCTGGATGTCTTTCATGGCAAAGGGTGGGCTGGCGACCATAGGGGCCCCCGCGTCTCATCACGCATGGCAGGGAAAAAATCAGGAGAGATGGCGCCGGACCGCGGCCTTGAGCTCCTCCAAGTTGGAAGATTTGACGATGTACTCGTCAGAGGCCCACGAGGCGAGATCCTGCTTGAACTCCTGATAGGCGGAGCTCAGGATCACCTTGAGATGGGGATTGATCTCCTTGATGCGCCGTAGGGCATCGATGCCGTTCATTCCGGGCATGTTGATGTCGAGAATGACAAGGTCCGGTTTAATGATTTTGAGCTTCTCCAGGGCCTCTTCTCCGGACAGGGCGGAATGGACCTCATAGCCCTCTTCCTCGAACTCTTCCCGATAGAGGAGGTGGATGCTTTCTTCATCGTCGACGAGAAGAATTTTTTTCATGTTTCCCCCATGTTCCGGCGCATGATTGCACGGAAAGTCGCGCCGGCTCTATAAACGGACTTCCCGCAGAAATTTGGCCGCGTCCTCCGGCGGCACCGGATTGATGTAAAAGCCGGATCCCCATTCGAAGCCGGCCATCATGGTCAGTTTGGGCATTATCTCGAAATGCCAATGGAAATGCTCCAGTGGCGGCGAGCGCAAGGGGGCGCCGTGCAGCACAAAGTTGTAAGGAACATTCGGGATGCACTTGTCCAGTCTGAGCATGCTCTCCGAGAAGATCTGTGTTAGTTCTTTGAACCCGCTTTCATCCATGGAGATGTAAGATGAAGAGTGTTTTTTCGGCAGGATCCACATCTCGAAGGGCGAACGCGGTGCATACGGGCAGATGGTGATGAAATGGTCGTTCTGACAGACCACCCGCTCCTCCTGTTTGATCTCCTGGTGAATGATGTCGCAGAAGATGCAACGTTCCTTATATTTGTAATAGGAAAGGCCGCCGTCGAGCTCGGAGACGATCATTCGCGGCAGAATAGGCAGGGCCACCAACTGGGAGTGAGAATGCTCCAGGGAGGCCCCGGCCGGGCGACCGAAATTTTTGAAGATCATTACATAACGGAAGCGGGGGTCGCGGCCCAAGTCCACCAGCCGGTCCCGAAAGGCCCAGAAGACCTGGATCATGCGATCAGGCGGAAGAGAGGTGAATGCCTCATTGTGGCTCGGGGTTTCCACCAGGACTTCGTGGGCACCGATGCCATTCATCTTATCGTAAATGCCGTCCCCTTCCTTGTTTAAATCGCCTTCAATGATCAGGGCCGGGTACTTGTTGGGCACCACCCGCAGAGTCCAGCCGGGGGTGTTGGGAGAGGGATTGGAGCGGCCAT
>JARRJE010000130.1:0-5717 GCA_037379765.1 Deltaproteobacteria bacterium | reverse complement strand
ATCAAGCTGCAAGAGTTCATCAAGAGAAATGTGAAATACGGTGACAAGAATCAGCTCATGTACCGTATCGATCATGGGAAAATCAAACCTTCGAAAAACCTGGCCGACCAGCTCCTTTCGATGCTCAAGGGAAATCAGGAGTTCACCCTCATTGACGACCAAAAAGTCGTCTTTGAGACCGCCATCAGGATGGCGAGAACCTGTTCGGGGGAAAAGAAAAAGGTGCTCGTCGTGGAAGGAGGGCCCGGTACCGGCAAGTCAGTAGTGGCCATAAACCTTCTTGTGGCCCTGACCGGGCACGAATTTGTCGCAAAGTATGTCACCCGCAATTCGGCCCCTCGTTTGGTCTACGAGGCTAAGCTCACTGGATCTTTGAAAAGGACTCACATCTCCAACCTCTTTTCCAGCTCCGGCTCTTTCCATTCCATATCACCAGATAGTTTCGACTGCCTGATTGTGGATGAGGCACACCGGCTTAATGAAAAATCAGGGATGTTCAACCACCTTGGAGAGAACCAAGTCAAGGAAATCATCGCAGCAAGCAAATTAAGTATATTCTTTGTTGATGAGGATCAGAAAGTCACCTTGAAAGACATCGGCGGCAAAGATGAAATCCGGCGATGGGCTAAAAAACTGAGAGCCGATGTGACCGAGACAAGCCTGGAATCACAGTTCCGTTGTAACGGCTCTGACGGTTATCTGGCTTGGCTTGACAATACACTGCAGATTCGAGAGACGGCAAACGAGAAACTGGATACAAAGGAATACGACTTCAGAATAATGAGAAATCCGGCAGAATTGCATGCACTTATCCGGGAAAAGAACCGAGCGAAAAATAAGGCCCGCCTGGTTGCGGGTTATTGCTGGGACTGGATCAGCAAAAAGGATTCATCGCTTAAGGACATTGTAATTGGAGATTACAAAGCAACTTGGAATCTCCAATCCCATGGGCAGGCTTGGATAATTAAGCCGGACTCGGTTAACGAAATCGGTTGCATCCACACATGTCAGGGCTTGGAGCTTGACTATGTCGGCGTGATCATCGGGCCTGATTTGATCGTCCGGGACGACATCGTAAATACCCAGCCGGAAAAGCGGGCAAGCACGGATAGGTCGATCCATGGCTGGAGAAGGTTGGCCAGAGAAAATCCTGAACTCGCCAAATCTCGACTCGATGCCATTATCAAGAATACCTACCGTACCCTCATGACGCGGGGCCAGAAAGGATGCTATGTCTATTTTGTAGATGACGAGACTCGCGATTTTTTTGCCGACAATGTGATCACAACACCTGACAGCAAGCAAGTTTATAAAGCAACATCACCGCAGCCAGGCCCAGTCAAAGAAGAAACCATTCTGCCATTCCGCCGCCTATCGCAGGATGAAGCCAAGCCTTTTGAGAATTGCGTTCCCCTTTATGATTTAGAAGCAGCTGCTGGTCCGTTTGGCGATGAACAAATAGCTTCCGATACGGAATGGGTTCAAATCTCCGACGTATTCCGCCCTCGGCCTGACCTTTTTGTCATTCAGGTTAAAGGGAAATCAATGAACCGCCGCATCCCTGACGGATCTTGGTGTCTCTTCAAGAAAAGCCCAGGAGGTACTCGGCAAGGGACTGTCGTTCTGGCCCAGCACCGCGAGATCTCAGACAGTGATAACGGTGGTCACTTCACGGTCAAAATCTACGATAGCAAAAAGGTATACCATGACGATGGAACTTGGCGGCATGAATCAATTATCTTGCACCCTGATACGACAGAGGATGGCTATCAGCCAATTGTGCTTGAGGAAAGTCAGGCTGACGATTTAAAAATAATCGGGGAATTCGTAGCTGTCTTGGGGTCGCAATTTCCAAATTAAAAACTTGCTGCTGATTCCGGAATGAAAATCGGGACGGATCTATTTTTGGCCATTCACACGCATCGGGGAAAGTGCACTGCTTCAAGGTTCCTTGCGCTTGATTCCGGAGAGCCGGGAAATATGCTTCTGGTCGAATGAATAGAGCCACCCAGATCGTATTTCTCGATCACGACAGCGTCCACACAAGATCGCGGAGGACGGACGTAATTGACAAAGAGGAATTGAGCGGGAACAAGGCCTCTCGAAAATTCAGCAACAATGGCCCCTAATTAGCTGATCCTACCCTCTCGAAGATCCTCGAAAACCGCCTCCAGGCTCCGCCGGACGATTTCCGTCCCTTCCAGCACCTCCGGCGGCGCACCAGCTTGCGCGGCGATGTTGCGCACCACGAGGAAGGTTTTCCGCATCCGCTCAAGATCACGAACGGATTCCCAGCTCATTGCTTCATCGATCTGCGGAAGAAATAGGGACGGATCTATTTTCCCGTCGGGAATCGGGGAAAGTGCACTGCCTCAAGGATCCTGGCGCTTGATTCCGGAGAGCCGGGGAATATGCTTCTTGTCGAATGAATAGAGCCCATCCAGTCGTATTTCTCGATCACGACCGCGTCCACACAAAATCGTAGCTGGTACTTCTCCCGCCGGCCGGATTCGTCCGCAAGACCCCCTTTCGCACCAGGTCAGCCAGCTCCCTTTGGGCTGTCGCCCGGCTGATATGGGCAATGCCAGCATACTTCCTGTTCGTCAGCCCGCCCTCAAATCCCCCGGGGCCGGCATCGAGCAGCCGGTTGACAATCTTGCGCTGCCGGTCGTTCAATTCCGTCTGGGCGTGATGCTGCCAGAACCGGGATTTTTGCATAACATTGACCAGAAGGTCGTTTGACCGCAGAATCGCTCTGGACATACAATCCAAAAACCAGAGCATCCACTCGGTGACGTCGCCATCCCCCTTGTTGGTCCGATCGAGCACCGAGTAGTAGGACTCCCGCTCCGCCATGATTTGTGAAGACAGGCTGTAATATCTGGTCGTAAGGTTTTCATCTTGGGCCAAGGACATTTCCGTTAAAGTTCGGGCAATTCGGCCATTGCCATCCTCGAACGGATGGACCGCCACAAACCACAGGTGGGCCACTGCAGCGCGCAGAAGTCCGTCCATCTGTCGACGGCTTTCTTCCCACCAACCCAAAAACCTTTTCATCTCCCCTTCCATTCGCTCGGCCGGAAGAGCTTGATAATGGATCTCTTCCCTGCCCATGGGGCCGGAGACCACTCGCATCGGCCCGTCCCGGTCATCGCGCCAGGAGGCAACCCGGATCTTATGAAGACCGGAATACCCTGTCGGGAAGAGGGCCGCATGCCAACCGAACAGCCTGTCGGCGGTCAACTCCTTCTCGTAATTCAAAGTGGCGTCCAGCAATATTTCCACCACCCCATCGGCACGTTGAGATCCGGCCGGCGGCAAACCCGCCGTCGGCAGTCCCAGCCGCCGGGCGACCGACGAGCGCACGGCATGAGGGTCCAGCCGCTCCCCTTCGATCTCGGAGGTTTTCAAAGTCTCTTCGATCAGGACCTCGGCTCTGGCCTGCTGTCTGACCTCGAGTCCCAATTCCCGCATCTGGGCCAAGAGGGAGCCCTGCTGAAAACGGCAGCGGCCAAATGGCTTGAGAAGGGCCGTATTATCCCACCGGAACTCCGGCCATGACGGCCACTGCCAAATGTATCGCTTCTTGTGAGTCATTTCCGATCTTTTTTTGCTCATTTTTTGAGTCGATTGTAACCCATAAACTCCTCATCGGAAAAATATTCTTTGACAACCGAAGGCCAGTGACAAAAGAAAAACCCCGAAACCATTGCAGGCTCGGGGTTTATAAGATCGATCTGGACGAGTCCGAGTAAATATCCGGGCCTGAGGACCCGGCTTTGGTTGGCCCATTAAGGGCCATGTTTACTCGGGGGTTCGACCTTCTCCATGTCGAACCGTCAATTCCTCTTTGCTTTTCCCCATCTCACGCAGCCGAGCACCGCAGGCAGTGACGGATCAGACGTTGCAACTGTCTGAGCCCGAAGGGCGAGTTTTGCAACGTCCCGTCACTGCCAAGGAGCACAGGGAATCTCGCGCAGCGGGGCAAGTGATCGGGGTGCCATTTCTTTTGGTTCGTTTTCTTTGGGCAAGCAAAGAAAATGAACGCTTTTCATACGGCTAAGCCGGGTGTTTTGACCCGGCCCGAGGACCGGGTTTCCTCGTTAAAATGAATTAGGATGGATCCGTCCGTTCACAGGCCGAGATGGGAAAGTACACTGCTTCAAGGTTCCCGGCGCTTGATTCCGGAGATCCGGGAAATATGCTTCTTGTCGAATGAATAGAGACCATCCAGGTCGTATTTTCCGATCAGGGCCGCGATGTACCCGTCGATGAAATCGATGCTCTTGGCTTCATACAAGGCCAGGGCCTTCTCCACCAGGGAGCGGTTGATGACTTCAAGACCCGGCGTGGCGAGGATGGCCCTGATCAGCGGGGCGATTTCGGCTGCCTTGAGGCTGTAGGCCGATTCGAGCACCCAGACGACCTCGGCCATGACCATTTCCGCAGTCACCAGGTGCACCTTGCCGGCCGCGGCATCGTTCAGCAGTCCCTCGACTCGGTCCGCCTTGGCGGGATCGTCGTTGGTCAGGTAGCGGATGAACAGGTTGGTATCGACAAAATAGCCCTTCATTCCATTTCCTTACGAACCCGCGCGGCCAAGGCAGCCTTGGCCTGTGCCCGCTCCTTGGCAAACTCGCCTTCGCCCCTGGTTTCCACCGCCCCCCGCAGGTCTTTCAGGGTCTTCACCGGCACCAGAACGGCCCGCCCCTCCTCGAGGATGAAGTCGACCCGGTCATCCTTGCCGATCCCGAGCTTTTTTCTGATTTCGTTCGGAATGGTAACTTGCCCCTTGGAAGTAACCTTGGCTAACATTTTTCTTACTCCTGTTGATTATTCTTACTTTATCAGAGTAGAAAGCATCCTCGGAGATGTCAAGGAGTTTAGAAAGCCTCGCCCCCTTTCGGAAACAACAACGCTGCGGATCATGGCGGCGCTGCAGCTCCGCGGGAGCAGTCACCTGTTTCCGAGCCTGGAAATGTGAGGAACAGAATAGTTCAATTTGGTGCCCCGTGACCCTCGCTCCTGTCTAAGGACAGCCGCCTTCCCCAGCGCCGGAAGGTCGGGATCTGTAAATATTTCTCACAGGCCCGCCCTCCTCTGCCTGTACAACTCCTGATCGCCTGCATGCCGCCGCTTCCTGAATCCTTTTTCCCGTTCCCTGCGCACAACTGACAGCACCCCTCTTCCCTTCTCTTTTCCAAATCGCCCATTGCCGTCTCCTCTTCTAAAAAAATCTCTTTGATTCTGACCGTGGTCATGATTGTATTCTCCCGGGTAGGACATGGGGTGTCCTACCTCTAAAAAAGTTCCCGGGAGAATGATTTTATGCCGGAAAACAAGTCGCAACTGGCCCGCCTGCTGTTTATCGACGACAAGATCCGCCAGGGGATGCGTTCAGGGAGGCTGGCCAACTGCTCGAGTCTGGCCGCGGAGTATGAGGTCTCGACCAAGACCATCCAGCGGGACATCGAGTTCTTGCGGGAGAGATGGGAGGCGCCGGTGGCCTATGACCAGCGGCGGAGAGGCTTTTATTACTCGGAGGAGAACTACGGCCTGCCTGCGCTCCATGTCAACGAAGGGGAAGTGGTGGGACTGCTCCTGGCACGGAGAGGGCTGGAGGCCTATCGCAACACACCGGTTTATGGCAGCTTGATTTCGGTCTTCCGGAAGCTGGCCGACTCCCTTCCCGACAAGGTCTCAGTCGATGCCGCTTG
>JARRJE010000129.1:0-5782 GCA_037379765.1 Deltaproteobacteria bacterium | reverse complement strand
CGGCCATTCTGGGGTGGAGCCCTCAAGGCACTCAGGCACACCCCTTTTTTAATAAGCGCTCACAGGTGCCGTAGATACGCGAAAGAGGCTTGTGAACTGTACTGGTGCTACGTGAACAGGCCTCTGACAAAGTAGGTGCGGTGCCTGTGGGCGTTTACTGCTTCCGATCCCGTAAGGCGGCCACCCGCTCGTAAAGGCCGCGCCGGATCCGTTCCTGGGGCTCGCCCTCACCTTGTCGAAGGAAATCATCCGGGCTCACCGGTTGGCCGAATTCGATGGCGAGCCGGGTGAATGTCGGCCAGGTGCGGCCTCGCGGCAGGGCCTCGTAAGCCCCGCGGATGTAAGCGGGGACCACCGGAACACGATATCGGGCAAGGAGCAGACCGAGTCCGGGCTTGAATTCCTGCAGCTCGCCGCTCGAGGAACGCTCGCCCTCCGGGAACCAGATCAGATTGTCGCCCCGCTTGAGGACGATGGCGCCGAAGGCCAGGCTCGATGCCACCGCCCGTTGGGGATCGATGGGCACAGCCTGGGCCAAGCGGCTCACGAATCGGAAAAAGAAATTACGGAAGGCCACCCCTGTCCAGCCGGCGAAGTAAGTTCGGTGCAGTACCGAAAAGGGAAGGGCGGCGGCGATGATGAACGGATCGAGAAGGCTCACGTGGTTGGGGGCGAGCACGAACTGGCCCTCAGGCGGCAAAGAGCCCAGACCCCGCACCTCCAGCCGGAAAACAATCCGGGCCAGCAAGCGATTGAAGTGATAAAGGATCCAGGAAAGACCGAGCTGAAGGGGGTTGAGCGGTTCGAGCCAATGACGCTGGTCCTCATTGATAACCTCCTCCGGGTTTTCGATGGGCATGGTCGGGGAGGAGACTTCTCCCTTTTCGCCATGCCCGGCCACCTCCTGCAGCAGGTCGCGCACTGTCTCAACGCGGCCGATTGCTTCCTCGCCCAGTTCGACGCCGGTGCGCTGCCCGATTTCCATGGTGAGGTTGAGCCACTCCAGGGAATCGATCCCCAGATCGAGATGAGGGCTGGTATCCGGAGTGATGCGCGCCTCGGGATACCGGCCGGCGAGCCATTCCCAAACCATCCTGGCAGCCGGAACGTCGAGAAGAGACCGGTCATGGTCGGACATCTCCGCCGGGGAGATGGGGCCGGTTTTTACCCGGCCTGTTTTCTCGGCCGATTTAGCCAGTTCATAGCGGCCGGCCAGGAGATGGCGCCTGATTTTGCCCAGCCGGGTGCGGGCCAGGGCATCTCGGCTGATGGCGTAGTCGTCCAGTCGCTGGTAGGAAGGAATTTTGCGCCCCTGCTCGGTCACCGCCGTTCTGACCGCCTCCTCGAGCTTCGTTTCGCCGGCCCGGCGCAGCCCAGCGAGATCGGGGACGATCACTGCCGCCAAGCGTCCATGATGCTGGAGCACGCCTATCTCCAGGATGAAAGGGTGGGCGGCATAGTGCTCTTCCACCTCGTCCGGCTGGATGTTCTTGCCGCTTTCGGTGACGATCAGGGTGGAGGCCCGTCCCTGAAGGATGAGGAAGCCGTCTTGGTCGATCCGGCCCAGATCGCCGGTGCGGAACCAACCGTCTGGGGTGAACGCCTCGGCGCTTTTTTCCGGCAGGTGGCGGTAGCCGGCAAAGACGTTGGGGCCGCGTGCCAGGACCTCGCCGCTTTCCGGGTCGACTTCCCTTTCCTCGCCCTTCGGGCGGGCCGCAGTGTCGATCCGGAGCTCCACTCCCGGCACCGCATGACCGACGCTTGCCAGCCGTCCCGAGCCAGGCGGATTGATGGTGAGCAAAGGGGCGGTCTCGGTGAGGCCGTAGCCGATGGCTACCTGCCAGCCCAGGCCTTCCAGTTTCCAGCCCAGCTCTGGATCGAGGGCCGAGCCGCCGGAAGCGAGCACCCGCAAATCTGGCCCGAACTGCCGATGGAGCGGACGCAGCAGCTTCTTACCCAGCCGAAGCCCTAGACGGCGTCGGAGACCGGTGCAAACCCCGGCGATGAGCCGGAATAGTGCGAGGGCCATCCGACCCTGGCCGGCGGCCTGGGTTTCGATGCCGCTATAAAGTGCCCTATAGAGGCGGGGGACCCCGATGACGGCAGTGACTTTCCCTTCCCTGATCGCCCGCAGGATCTGGGGACCGGTCAGCGACTGGGGGAAGACCAGGGGCAGGCCCAATCCCAAGGGCACCAGCATGCCAATCACGAAGGGGTAGACATGATGAAGGGGAAGAGGAAGGAGCACCCGGTCCTCGGGGTCCAATAGCCCGGTCTCTCGGACTTTTTCGATCTGGAAGGCGAGATTGCGGTGGGAAAGGGGCACTCCCTTGGGCGGACCGGTGGTGCCGGAGGTATAAAAAAGGGCCGCCGGGTCCTCGGGCCGGCGCTGCGGCAGCTCGGTCCTGGGTTTGACGAGCAGGTGGAGATAGCTCCTCTGGTCATCCCTTGCGGCATCGAAGAGAACGAGATCCGGTCCCGGATCGAGGCCGAGTCGATCGAGCCGTTTCGCCTGCTCCATGGTGGTGAAAAGAAGGCGGGCTTCGCTGTCGGCCAAAATGTGGGCGAGGGTTTCGTCGCCGAGCTGCACGTCGAGCGGCAGGACTGCCGCGCCGGCCAAGAGCGCGGCCAGGCAGGCGGCGATCCATTCGAGCCGGTTTTCGGCCAGAAGAGCCACGTGATCGTCCGGGCCGAGTTCCCTTTCCGCCAGGCCGGCAGCTAGTCGCCCGACAGTTTCCCCCAGCTCGGCATAAGTCCAAGTGCGGTGACCTTCGGCTTCCATGAGCAGCAGGGAGGGACGGCGGCCGTTGGCGGCCAGACCTTCAGCCAGTGCCTGGATTGTGGACAAAGTCTCGGTCATCACGGTTGCCGATGCAAAAAGAAAGGAAGAAGTTGTTCCGCATTAAACCATCTCCGTCGGCAATTTGCTATGAAAACGGGGAGAAAACGGGTGGCTAACACTGGGAATCAGAAATTAACTAGTTAATCTTATGAGATTTTGTTAGTATGCCGATACTTCCTCTTAGGAGGCGGCTCGATGGGATGCCTTTCGGTTCAACTCAGGAGAGAGAGGGGATAAGAATGAAGGTCTCATTGGGAGTTAAGATCTCTACCCCGGTTATTTTCCTTGCTTTTTTTGTCATCACGTTGCCGATTTTCAACCATTGGCAGTTCTCCAGGGTGAACCGGGCGCTGGAACACCATGCCGTTCAGGCGCAATCCCGCGATATGACCGAGATCGGGGCTGGTTATGACAAGCAGCTCATCAACCAATATGATAGGATTCAAAATATTTTCGTTCTTCTCGGCCTTCTGATCGGCGGGCTCGGCCTGGCCGGGGGGTTGACGATCAGCCGCCGGATCGTGAAGGACCTGCGGTCGGCAATTTCGACTCTCCGGGAAATGGCTGGCATCATCGGTGAGCAGGGCCGGACCTTCGCGGTCTCTTCCGAGGAATTTGCTCACGGTGCCGGAGAGCAGGCGGCTAACCTGGAGGAAACCTCGGCCACCCTTGAAGAGATCGCTGCCATGACCAACCGCAATGCCGAGAATGCCCAGCAGGCCGATAGCCTGATGCAGGCCAATCAAACGACTGTGCAGGAGGCGGAGGGCGCTATGAAGGAGATGGCGATCTCCATGGCCGAGATCACCAAATCCGGCCAGGAAACCGGCAAGATCGTCAAAACCATCGACGAAATCGCTTTCCAGACCAACCTGCTCGCCCTGAATGCCGCCGTGGAGGCGGCACGGGCCGGCGAGGCCGGCCAGGGTTTTGCAGTGGTGGCGGAGGAGGTGCGCAACTTGGCGATGCGGGCAGCAGAGGCGGCCAAGAGCACCGCCAGTCTCATCGAGCAGACCGGTAAGAAGATCGAAGATGGTTCGTCTCTTGTGGCCCGGACCGAGAAAGCTTTTGGCGAGGTGGCCGAGGGGGCGGGCAAGGTGGCGGGCCTCGTTGCCGAAATCGCCGGCGCCAGCCGGGAGCAGAGCAATGGCATCAACCAGCTCAACCAGACGGTAAGCAACATGGACAAGGTGGTGCAGACCAATGCCGGCCATGCCGAGGACAATTCGACGATGGCCAAAGACTTGGATCGGGAGGGTGCCGAGCTGAAAAAGGTGGTCCAGCGGCTGGTGGAGTTGGTGGGCCTCGACCTGGCCTGGATGGCAGCTACCCGCCGCAAGCCGGCGAAGCCGGCCAGCCGGATCGTTTCGCCACGGCCTGCTCCTGCCAAAACCGCCGCGACGAAGAAGCCGAAGGCGCTGCCTCATTCCCCCGATAAGCAAAAGGCCCAAGCCGCAGCTAAACAGATGGCGCGGGCAAAATTCGAGGGAACGCCCAAGGGCCAGCAGAAAACGCCCGCCGAGATGATTCCTTTCGATGATCAGGATTTCGAGGACTTCTGAAGGCAAGCAGCAAATTCCGATCGCAACTCATCGCTCGCCGGCCTGCCTTTCATGAAGGCAGGCCGGCTTTATTTGTGGTTCCATGACCTTGCTGATAGAACCATTTCCCTCCAGCCGGGTTTCGAATTTGTTGCGTTCAGGCTTGTGGTTGGGTATCATGCCCGGTTTCAAGGATTTGTCAGACAACTGGTTGATCCGTTTTACGGTTAACGGGTAACGCCTAATCATTTTTCCGATTCTACAGTTCGCACCAGCAGGAGGCACTTTTATGAAGGCACACTTCGAGTCGAGGGTTTTCGATACCAGGGTGATCAAACTTGCCGACACCGAGGAGACCATCGTCGTCGGCGGCCGGGACAAATTCCCTTCACTCCCTCAGGCCTTTGCCGGGATCAAGCAGATCGGCGTCATCGGCTGGGGTTCCCAGGGCCCGGCCCAGGCGCAGAACCTGCGGGATTCCCTCGAAGACACCGACATCAAGGTGAAAATCGGTCTGCGGCCGCGGAGCGCTTCCATGGTGGCGGCCCGGGAGGCGGGCTTTACCGAGGAGAACGGCACGCTGGGTGAAATGTTCGAAGTGGTCCGCGAATCTGACTTGGTGCTGCTCCTTATCTCCGACGCCGCCCAGGCCGAGCACTGCCGGGAGGTCTTCGACAACATGAAGCCGGGTGCCACCCTGGGCCTTTCCCACGGCTTCCTGCTGGGGCACCTGGAGAGCATCGGCGAGAAGTTTCCGCTCAATATCAACGTCATCGGGGTCTGTCCCAAGGGGATGGGACCTTCGGTCCGCCGCCTTTACGTCCAGGGCAAGGAAGTGAACGGCGCCGGCATCAACACCAGTTTCGCAGTGGAGCAGGACATCGACGGCCGCGCCACAGACCAGGCCATCGGCTGGGCCGTGGCCATCGGCGCCCCGTACGTGTTCATGACGACTCTCGGCCACGAGTTCCGCAGCGACATCTTCGGCGAGCGCGGCATCTTGCTTGGAGCGGTGCACGGCATCGTGGAGGCCCTCTACCGCCGCTATGTCATGGAAGAGGGGATGAGTGAGGAAGAGGCCTTCACCGCCTCGGTGGAGAACATCACCGGCCCCATCAGCCGCACCATTTCCCACGACGGCATTTTTGCCGTCTACGACCGGCTCGACGCCGAAGGCAAAAAAATCTTCGAGCGCGCATACTCCCATGCTTACGGACCTGCCTTCGACATTCTTCTCGAGATCTACGACGAGGTGTCGAGCTGCAACGAAATCCGGAGCGTCATCATGGCCGGCCAACGATTCCGCCGCTATCCCATGGGTAAGATCGACGGAACCCGCATGTGGCAGGTGGGCGAAAAGGTGCGCGCCGCCCGGAGCGGCGAGCCGACGGTCCACCCC
>JARRJE010000128.1:0-5806 GCA_037379765.1 Deltaproteobacteria bacterium | reverse complement strand
CCCCCAACCCTTTTCGGCCCCCATTGGCAACTTGCCTTCTCTTTGCCGCGGCCGTCGGGGAAAAAGCAACCGGCGATCAACAGTGCACGAACTCAATCCACGCGGCAAGCCCTAAAATGTATGCATGCCAGGGGGCCTTGGGGCCGATCAAAATCATCTCCTCGAAAATTTTGATGGGGAATCAAGTACGGCGGATTTTCCCGACTTGCATTTTATCGTGTTTCAAGTTTTTCTATCGAACGCTGGGAGAACAAAAGGAATTTCCGGATGAAAAAAATTATCTTTTCCCCGCTCGTCGCAGCCGATAGGGAGAGCTGGATTCGACTCCAGCTGATTCATCGGAGATCGTGACGATCCTGTCCGCGGCGATCCCGAAGCGGGTGAGCCGCCTGTTGTCCCACCCCTTCCAGCTTGCATGATTGCCAAAAACGGATTAGTTTTGACCCTCACGAAAGCAACCTTTTTGAAGGCATGCGAAGACGGGCGAGCATACTACGGGATGATCCAGGAAACCGTGCCGCCGCCTTATGGCGAAATGCGTGTTGGTTCCACAACGGGGAAATTGCTGCCCAAGGGGGGATTACTTGGCTTGCGCCGCACTCCGCGATGATGATGCCGCTCGCTTTGCATGCTCATGAGAGGACGACTTGCCATTCCGAATCAAGTGGGCATCGCCCTGGCCGGTGTCGTTGTCGTCCTTTTTTCCCTCCTGGTGGTAATCGGCCCCACTCATCATCTTTTCTTTCCCAGCACCTTCGAGCTGCTGAGTGTCATCGTGGCCTGGACCATTTTCTTGACCATGCGGCACTTCCGGCACCTCCTCTTCGATCCCTTTTTTCTGACGATCGGCACCGGCTGCCTTTTTATCGGGATTCTGGGCCTGGTTCAGGCCGTCATCTCCGGAGAGGCCATCGCTACGGGAATTGCCTCAGGCGATCTGAATGTTCAGCTCTCGATCGTTACCGGCGCCCTTCAAAGTGGCACCCTTCTTGGCGCTCTTTTGTCATTCAGGCGCTCCATCAAGCCTGTCACCCTTTTCGTGGGTTATTCCCTGGCATGCGGCCTGGCACTCGCTTCGATTTTTCTCTGGCACACCTTTCCTGATTGCTATCGGTCAGCCATCGGGCTCACCTCTTTCGCCCGAGGGAGCATCTCCTTCATTATCCTGTTCCTCGTGGCTGCCGCCGGCTTGCTCTATCAGCGGCTCAAACCGCTTCTTCCAACCCTGTTTCCAATTCTCTTCGCAGCGGTTATCTTCGCGATCCTGGCGGAGCTTTCTTTCGACACATTTACCGGGATCGCCAGCAACATTTTCCACCATGCATTCGAGCTCACTTCGCTCTTTTGCATTTTTCTTGCCTTCTTGAAGGCAGGCCGGCAGGGAGCCTCCTCGGATTCACCCGGACTCGATGATGGCTTCACCCTGAATAAGAAGACGGTGGAAGAAGTTGTTCAAGCCAATCGAGACTGGGAGCGCACTTTTGATGCCGTGCCCGATCTCATCACCATCCTCGACTCCAACCATCGGATCAAACGGGTCAATCGGGCCGTGGCCGACAAATTCGGAAAGCAACCGCGGGAGATGATCGGAAAGCAGTGCTTTGAATTCATGCACCGGACCGCCCAGCCCATCGAGAGCTGCCCTCTCAGTCAGGTCCTGGGGGACGGGCAGCCGCATACGACCGAAATCTACGAGCCGAGCCTGGACAGCCACTTCCTGGTCAATGTCGTTCCTCTCCGGAACGAAAAGGGAGAGCTCGACGGCGTCGTCCATGTGGCCCGCGACATCACGGAAAGCAAACGGGCCGAGCAGCTCCGCAGAGAAAGCGAAGAACGATACCGAATCCTGTTCGAGCAGGCCGCGGAGCTGCTCTTCCTCTTCCATCTGGATGAAAACGGTCAGCCGGAGACCCTCAGCGAGGTCAACGACGCCACCTGCAGAATCCTCGGCTATACTCGGGAGGAGATGCAACGCCGATCTCTTTCGGACCTCTGTGAAAAGGGCGCAGATGGAAAGCTCTGCCCCATGCCCTCCCCCGGCCAGAGAGGTCTCGTCACCTTGATGCTGATTGCCAAAAACGGCATGAGAGTCCTGGTGGAGGCAAGCAGTCATCTCTTCGAGTTCAAGGGCCGGCCCACCGTTCTCTCCGTCGGCCGAGACATCACCGAGCGCAAGGTGATGGAGTTGGAACTTCAGAGATACCAGGGAAGACTGGAGAAGCTGGTGCATGAGAAGACGGCCGAATTGGTCGAAATGAACAAAACCCTGCGCAACGAGGTACTGGAACGCACCGAGGTGGAGAAGACCCTCCGAGAGAACGAGCACTATCTCAGACAGCTCATCGAGGAATTCAACGGCCTGCTGCAAGCCATCCCCGACACCTTGATCCTGTTGTCCCAGGATCTTAAAATCCTCTGGACCAACAAGGCGTCGGATGGCGGGGTCCGGCCCAGTCAGCGCTCTCCTGACGGACTCACCTGTCACCAGCTGTGGGCCGGTCGGACTACACCCTGCACCGACTGCCCGACTCTCCGGAGCTTCTCTTCCGGCCAACCCGAGCACAGTCAGGTCCATATCGCCGACGGCCGCACCTGGGAGGTACGGGCCTTTCCCATAGGACGAGGCCGGCAAAGTCAGCAAGGTGATTGAGACCGCCACCGATATTACTGAAAATATTACACTTCAAGCCGAAGCGATTCGCGCCGCCCATCTGGCCTCTCTCGGCGAATTGGCGGCCGGCGTGGCCCATGAGATCAACAACCCGATCAACGGCATCATCAATTACGCCCAGATGATCGCGAATAAAATCGACAAAGATAGCCGGGAGCACGATATCGCCCGACGCATCATCAAAGAAGGGGACCGGATCGCGATCATTGTCAGGAGTCTCCTCTCTTTTGCCCGAGCCAAGCAGGAAGAAAAAGGGCCGGTGCATGTCCGGGAGATTCTGCTCGACAGCCTGACCCTCACGGAAGCCCAGCTGCGGCGGGATTTCATTCACCTCGAAACTCGGTTACCCAAGCAGCCCCTGGTTATCACCGCCAACGGCTCCCAGATCGAGCAGGTCTTCCTCAATTTGATCAACAATGCCCGCTACGCCTTGAACCAGAAATATCCCGAGGCTCATGACGACAAGCGGCTTGAAATCTCGGGAGAGAAGGTCACCAGCGACGGCCGGGAGTATGTCCGTTTGATCTTCCACGATCACGGCACCGGCATTGCCGCCGCCATCAGGGACCACATCATGGATCCCTTTTTCTCGGACAAACCAGGGGGAAAAGGGACCGGCCTCGGGTTGAGCATCAGTCACGGCATCATTACCGACCATGATGGCAAAATCTCCATCGACACGGTGGAGAGAGAATATACCAAATTTATCATCGATCTTCCCGCCAGGGGTGAAGGTTAAACACCATGCTGGCCACACTGTTTCAGCCCTGCTGAACGCCTCGAGATGAGAAGAGCCATGAGCCCGATAGTCCTGATCGTCGACGATGAAGAAAGCCTGCGGTATACGTTTGAAAGCTTTTTGATGGATGATGGCTATGAGGTGCTGACCGCCGCCACTTTTGACGAGGCGATCGAGCGCCTCGATGAGAATGCCATCGACGTGATTTTTGCGGACATCATCCTCAGCAATCGCTCCGGAATCGACCTCCTGCGGGAAGTCCGTGAGCGCCAGCTCTCCTGCCCGGTGGTCATGATTACCGGCTATCCCAACCTGGAAACCGCCTCGGAAGCTGTCCGCCTGGGAGCCTTCGACTACATCTCCAAGCCGGTCCGCCAGGATGACCTCCAGCATATTGCCCGGCTGGCGCTGCAGCAGAAGACGCTCACCGATGAAAAGGAAAAATATCGCAGTCATCTGGAGGCTATCCTGCGAAGCGTGCGGGACGGAATTATCACCGTTGATGAAAATATGCGGGTGACGGATTTCAATGAGGCGGCCCAACGGATGCACGGGCCATTGGAGTTGGGCCCTGAAGCGATCGGGAAGAATTTCAGGGAATTGGCAAAAGAGGCCCAAGGTCCGTGGAGCGCCCTTCTCCTGGAAACGGTCAAAACCAGAGTGCCGGGAGAGCTTCTTCGACAGGAGTACCAATTGGGAGGACACCGCCGGGTTCTCTCCCTCTATGCCGCGCCCCTTCTGCTGCCGCAGGATCGTTTTTCGGGGGCGCTTCTGGTGATCCGGGATGAAACCAGATTGGCCAGTCTCGAAGAGGTTCTTCAGGAGAGAAGGCAATTCGGCGGGATCATCGGCAAGAGCCGCAAAATGCAGGATCTCTATGGGCTGCTCGAAAACCTCGCCAGCGTTCAGACCACCGTTCTCATCACCGGGGAGACCGGTACCGGCAAGGAACTGGTTGCCGAAGCCATTCATTATCAGAAAGAAGACAGCAGCCGGCCCCTGGTCAAGGTCAACTGTGCCGCCTTGTCCGAAAACCTTCTTGAAAGCGAGTTGTTCGGCCATGTTAAAGGCGCCTTTACCGGCGCCGTTCGGGACCAAATAGGCCGCTTCCAGAAGGCGGACGGCGGCACGATCTTTCTTGATGAGATCGGCGAAATTCCCCTGGCCGTCCAGCTTCGTTTGTTGCGGGTTCTGCAGGAAAAGGAATTCGAACGAGTGGGAGACCCGACCCCCATCAAGGTTGATGTCCAGGTCCTTGCCGCCACCAATCAGGATCTTCGGAAGAAAATCAAGAACGGCGAATTCCGCGAAGATCTATATTTCCGACTCAACGTCATGGAGGTCCATATCCCGCCTCTTCGGGAACGACGGGAGGATATTTCTCTGCTGACCGAGCATTTCATCGACAAATTCAACAAGGTCTTCGGCAAGCATATCGAAGGGGTCTCCGACAACGTCCGCGATCTGTTCCTGGCCTATGACTGGCCCGGCAATGTCCGCCAGCTCGAGCACGCCCTGGAGCATGCCTTCATCGTCTGCCGACAGTCCTTCATCACCATCGATCACCTGCCGGGGCCCCTGCAGGATTTCGAAAAGCGGACCCCTGCCGCCTTCCAGCCGAAGGCTGATGAAGCAGTCAGCATTAAACACGCCCTCGCCCAATGCGGCGGCAACAAGGCCAAGGCTGCCCGACTGCTGGGAATGAGCCGTCAGACTATCTACCGCAAAATAAAGGAACTCGGGATCTTCGACAACTGAAGCTCTCCGCCGATTCCAGCCCTGTCGGAATTGCCGCTCTCTTCATCACCAGGGGGCCCTCCGCGGACGAAAATTTCGGTAAGGACAGGCCAATCATCCCCTTCGGCACGCCACCCGCCAGAGCAGTCTGCTTGACACATGTGTAACATGACGCTTTTGTAACATGTGACACCTTCCTCCTACCCTGCTCCTGTTTTCATTTTTTCATCGGAATGCTCGCCAGTAAAGGGAACCGCCACTCCTTCCCTCTCTCCTCTCCATGAGGCACGCTTCGTGAATTATTGATCACGGAGACAAGCCATTCGTTTTTCATGGGCGAGAGCGGACTTTTCCTGGCGGGCCGGGAATTTTCAAGCCGATCGGCTTGCCTCAAGCGCAGTTGGGAGGTCTTTTCGGAGGGCAACCGAAAAGGAACGATGAAGAGAAGGAGAAAGGAGGAGACAAGATGAAGAATGGGACCGTATTGCGCCGAGCGCAATTGGTGGGTATCGGCCTTCTGGCCGTCTGCCTCATGAGCTGCTCACACCGCTCGAACCAGGAGCCGGCCGGGGTGGTCAAGAGCTGCCCGGCGGGGGAGGTCCCGGCGTTTCCCGGGGCCGATACCTGCATTCTGGATCCGGAGTCCATCCCCAAATACG
>JARRJE010000127.1:5897-8239 GCA_037379765.1 Deltaproteobacteria bacterium | reverse complement strand
ATATATCATCATCCAAAGCGCAAAATATACCAACATGGTGGAGAATGGAGAGGAATCATCCAATATAATGTTTAGAATCAGTCCTATTAGACAATAAATGCAGAATACGAATAAATTAAATTTGACCCAATATTTCATTTTTAAAGTTCTCCTTTTGGGATCTACCACTTATGCCGGCGCCATCCCGCTCGGTAATGGGAGACAGGATCGATTCGAGCATCGGGAGCGGATTCCCCACTAGGATAAACAGATCTTCAAGATAGCCGCCGTTTCCAGTTTGACCTTATTGGCGAAATCGGGATAAGTCAACACGAGAGATATGAGGAGCTTCTTCGGCTCCTTGATTGCCCGCAAGGCATCTACTCTGCTAAAACAAGTGGATCCCCGCGGGAAAGCCGCTCCGATATCGATGCCCTTGAAGCCCACCCGGCAATTGGCCCCAACCGTCTGTAGCCAAACAAAAAACGGGTTAGCCCGAACATGGGCTAACCCGTTGAAATCCTTTGGAGGCGGCGACCAGATTCGAACTGGTGAATAACGGTTTTGCAGACCGCTGCCTTAGCCACTTGGCTACGCCGCCGGTAATCCTCAAGCGCCCCATCTTAACGAAACCGTATCTGCAAGGCAAGGGAAAAGATGCCAGTGCAGCCGCCGGCGGTCGCGCCGATGCCTGCCCATTTCAGCCGCCTGCCGGCAACTTGGCAACCGAGCGGCAACACTGCCGGATGTCGCCGCCAAACCTATTGGGAACACATTTTCCGTCACCGATTCGAGATATTTACAAATCAGTAAGCCTGGGCTACCTTGAACTCCGGTTGCTCAGTGAATTCACTTTATTATTCCATTCCATGGGAACGACATGACAATTACCATCAAGTCGCTCATCGAGGAGAACAACGCCGCACTTCACGACCTGGAAGAGCATCTCGGATACAGATTCCTGGAGATCCGCCACCTTCAGCAGGCGCTCATCCATCGTTCCTATGCTTACGAACAGGGCAGGGCTTTCACGGCCGACAACGAGACCCTGGAATTCCTTGGCGACGCCGTTCTCGACCTGGCCGTGGGCGCGGCCCTGTTTACCAAATTCCCGGCCATGCAGGAAGGCGGGCTCACCCGGCTCAGGGCGGCCCTGGTCAACGAAGGGCATTTGGCGGTGATGGCCCGAGCCATCGACCTCGGCAGCCACTTGTTGCTGGGCAGGGGCGAGGAGGCCTCCCGGGGGCGAGAAAAACCGTCCATTCTGGCCAGCGCCTACGAAGCGGTCCTGGGGGCGGTATTCCTGGACGGCGGCTATGGACCCGCCGCCAACCTGGTCGATCGTCATTTCGAGGAGTGGTTCGAGAGTGAGGAGCGACTGTTGTTCGTCGATTCAAAGAGTAAGCTGCAGGAGTTGCTCCAGGAACGATACAATGAGGGGCCGGTCTATGTGCTTGAAAAAGAGGAGGGACCAGCCCACATGAAACGGTTTACGGTCTCGGCGCGCTTCCGAGACGTTATCCGGGCCACAGGCAGTGCCGGCAACAAGAAAGAGGCCGAGCAGCAAGCCGCCGCCCGAGCCCTGGAGCAATTCAGGGGTGATGGTTTCCAATTCCCCGAATGACCCCATTTTTTTGACTCCGGTCTGGTGAGCACCGGATAAGGTTGAGCGCATGGATTCGGCCGACCCGCCTCCGTATGTTATCCCCCTTTTCATTCCCCACGAGGGGTGTCCCCATCGCTGCGTCTTTTGCAACCAGCACAGCATTACCGGCCGCTCCGGGAGGGTGACCGCCGACCTTGTCCGAACCGAGATCGAAACCTGGCTGGCCCGTCCCCGCGACTCTCGTCGCGAGGTACAGGCGGCGTTTTACGGGGGCACCTTCACCGGTCTTCCTTGGGCACGGCAGGAGGAGCTGTTGGGCGCGGTCCGGCCTTTCTTGGTCAAGGGGAAGGTAGCATCGATCCGTCTTTCCACCCGCCCTGACGATGTGGATGGAAGGACTGCCAGGTTCCTGACTGAGGCGGGGGTGCGGGTCGTGGAGTTGGGGGTCCAGTCGATGAGTGCCCAAGTGCTGGCATTGAGCGGTAGGGGCCATACCGTTGAGCAGGTGGAGGAGGGGTTCCGTCATCTCCAGGCCGCAGGGATCACGGTGGGCGGCCAGCTTATGCTGGGGCTGCCCGGAGAGACCGTTGCCGGGCAATTGGCAGGCTTGCGTCGGCTGCTGGCGCTCCGCCCCTCCCTCCTCAGGTTCTATCCGGCCCTGGTGCTTCGGAACAGCCATCTGGCGGCGCTTTATGAGGCAGGGCGTTATCGGCCTCTTTCCCTCTCGCAGGCCGTGGCCCTGGCCGCCAGGATGAAG
>JARRJE010000127.1:0-5824 GCA_037379765.1 Deltaproteobacteria bacterium | reverse complement strand
CCGGAGTCCCGGTGGTGCGCATGGGGCTCCAGCCCTCGCCGTCCTTAGAAAGAGAGGTGATCGCCGGCCCATACCACCCCGCCTTCGGCGAACTGGTGCTCTCACGGCTTCTGTTTGGAAAGGCGCGTCGTGAGTTGGGCCGGGCCGACACCGCCGGGCCCAGGGTCCTCGGCATTGCCGCGGCCGACGAATCGGTTTTTCGGGGGCCGGGAAACTGCGGCCTCAGGCGGCTTTCCGCCCTGGGTCTGTTGGCGGCCACCCGGATCGAGTATCGGCCGGGGCAACCTCGCCATACGGTCAAAGTGACACTTGGCTAAATGGCGCTTCGCCCACGTTCGCCGGTCCTCACCCGGACCGCTTCCTCGAGGGGTAGGACGAAGATTTTACCGTCGCCGATCTTTCCTGTATTGGCCGCCTGGCGAATGGCCTCCACCACCTGCTCGGCCTGGTCAGCGGCGACCACCACTTCGATCTTGATCTTGGGGATGAAGTCGATGACGTACTCGGCCCCCCGATAGATCTCCTTATGGCCCTTTTGGCGGCCGTAGCCCTTGACTTCACTCATGGTCATGCCCTGGATGCCGATGGCGTTAAGGGCCTCCTTGACATCGTCCAGTCTGGCCGGCTTGATGATGGCTTCGATCTTCTTCATGCTGCTCCTCCTGTAGAGCCACTTACGGACGCAGGGCAAGCAAACGCGATACTTGCTTATCCTGCCCTTATCAGCTGCCCTTGGCGTTCTCCCGGAATATAACCTATTTCGCCTGTCTGCGACAGGGAGTCAGCGAGATTCCGGATGCGCGAGCCCGTAGCCGCTTTCCCCATGCAGGGAGTAATCGAGGCCGGCCTGTTCCTGCTGTTCATCCAGCCGGAAGCCCACCGTCTTTTCCACCAGGAAGCAGATCACCAGGGTGGCCGCGGCGGCAAGAGCAATGGTGGCTCCCATGCCGACGGCCTGGATCCTAAGTTGGTCCCATGTGCTCCAGCCGCCAGGGCCTGCTGCCGCAACCGCAGCTGTCATCCAGCTGGGCCGGATGAAGAAGACGAGAAGCAGCACGCCCAGGCCGCTGCCGACGCCGTGGATGCCGAAGCAGTCCAGGCTGTCGTCATAGCCGAGCTTCATTTTCATCTGCAGGGCGTAATAGCAGACGAGCGAAGAGGCTGCGCCCAAGATGAGGGCTCCTTCCGGCTGAACGACGCCGGCCGCCGGGGTAATGGCCACCAGGCCGGCCAGGATGCCGGATACGAAACCGAGGCAAGTGGCCTTGCGGAATACAAAAGCCTCGATCAGGAGCCAGGTGAGGGCTCCGCTCGCGGCAGAAATCTGGGTCATGGTGAGTGCCCTGGCCGTATCGAGACCGCTGTGCACCGTGGAGCCGGCGTTGAAGCCGAACCAACCCACCCAGAGGAGGCCGGCCCCCATCATGGTCATTACCAGATTATTGGGATGCATGGCCGTCTTGGGGAATCCCCTCCGAGGACCGAGAAACAGGGCCACCACCAGGGCGCTGATCCCAGCCGAAACGTGGATGACCAGGCCGCCGGCGAGGTCGATCACCCCCGACGCTCCCAAATTGGCCAGCCAGCCGTCGTGGCCCCACACCCAGTGGCAGAGAGGGCAGTAAACCAGCAAAAACCAGAGAGCGATGAACAGGCCGTAGCCTCGGAAATAGACCCGCTCGGCCAGGGCGCCGCTGATGAGCGCCGGAGCGATGATGGCAAACTTGCCCTGGAACATGGCGAGCACGTATTCGGGCACTCCCTTGACGATTGAGTTGTCGAGTCCCTTCAGGAAAAGGTTGCCCGGGTCCCAACCGATGAAGCCGCCCAGAGCGTTCGGGCCGAAAGCGAGGGCATAACCGCAGACCGCCCACAGCACCCCGATGATTGCCAGGGAAACAAAACTGTGCATCATAGTGCCCAGCACGTTTTTGGTGCGGACCAGACCGCCATAAAACATGGCCAAACCGGGCACCATCAGCAGCACCAGGGCGGTGGAGGTCAACATCCAGGCGGTGGTACCGGTATCCACCGGCGTCGGGTTGGCGGCCCAAGCCGTGACGGCAGGCACCAGCAACAGCATCGCTATTCCAGAGACAATCTTCAGCAGCCTTCTCATAACGTATACTCTCCCCTTGGTCATGGGTGAATTGAATCCAAAAGACCTAGGCAAGATGCATACCTGTTGAGGATTAAAATTCATAATCTATTGATATAGATAGATTTTATCGAAATCACGGTCTATTGTTTTACAAATTTTGTAAAACAAAATTGTGCGAATCAAGATCGAAAATTACAGAATTGTGGCAAGAGGGCTGCATCCGTTCACGTAAAAGCAAATCGATGGCTCTGCCGAGAAATATCTGCGCTATCGGCAGAGAAAAAGAGAAGCAGCGCCCACTTTCCCGATTCGAAATGGAAAATCAAAAAATGCACCGCAGGGCAGGTCCTTCTCTCTTGCCAACCGGTCTGGCCTTCGGCTAACAATAGCCTATGACCGATATCCTTCAGCTCATAGCCGAACGGCGCATCGCTGAAGCCATTCAGGAAGGGAAGCTCCGGTTCCTGGAATGCTGGAAGAACAAACCTTTGCCTCAGGAAGAGAACAGCCGGGTCCCGCCCGATCTGAGAATGGCCTACAAAGTCCTCAAGAACGCGGGCTACCTGCCGCCGGAGATCGAGACCCGCAGGGAGATCCAACGGATCGAAGAATTGATCGCGGAAACCGAAGACGAGCACGTGCGGGTAAAGCAGCTCAAGAAGCTGAACACCCTAGTGTTCAAACTCAATAACATGCGCAAAAGGCCACTGAATATTGAGGCCCAGGACGCTTATTACCAGAAGATCGTGGAACGGATCACCGTCCGCTCCCGGAAGAAGGATACCGGCGATAAGCGGGGGTAGGCCCCGGGGGTGGAGACTGAAGAGCGGCTTTCAACTCATCACAGACTAAAAATCCGGAGAGGTAGCCTCCGATACTGAAAGCAATTAAAGCGATGCCGCAGATACGCGGCATCGGATTGCAAGCTGTATACATCAGGTATGCGAACAGGCCGATAACAAACACCGGTTACCTGGCAACACCAATGAGCGCTCAGTCTCCAAGCGAGAACCGAAGCCAGCCGTGGCCGTCGGCATCGGCAGCCGTGCGATAAAAGATGTGGTGCCCCCGCAGCCACTAGAAAAGAGGTCCAGGGTGCCGCAGATGCGCGGCATCGGCATGTGAGCTATACACCAAGTATGCGAACAGTCCGATAACAAAGCAGATGCGGAGCCCTAGGCCGCTTTTCAGGCGGGGTTGATCGCCCGGAGGAAGACCCGCCAGGGAGCGGGGTAACCCTCAATGGTGCGGCCAGGGTCAGCAGGATCGAGGAAATCGGCGAAGGACTCGAAGGTCATCCAATCGGTGCGCCGCTGTTCGGCGTCAGCCATGGGATGTGAGGCGAAGATCACCGTCTCCTGGAAGCCTGCGCGCCGGAGCCAGTTCTCCAGGCAGGCACCGGTGGGCACGAAATAGGTGCCCGGCACCTTGGCATAGGTCTGTTCCGGAAAGAGGGCTACCGGCTCCTCGCCGGGAATGGCCTGGCTCTCCACAATGAGAACGCCTCCCGGCCGCATGGCCTTGCGGACCTCCTTCATCACCTCGAACGGCGAACTGCGGTGGTAGATGATCCCCATGAGGAAGATCACGTCGAAGCAGTCGGCATACAAGCCAATGTGCTCCACTCCCAACAGCTCGCTGTGCAGCTCTTTGCGGCCGGCGAAGTCGTTCAAAGTCCGAAAGGTAAAATGGTGCTGGAGGTAGGGCTCGAACCCCACCACCAGCCGTGGCCGGTGATGGGCCATCCGGAACATGTAATAGCCGTTGTTCGAGCCGATGTCCGCCACCACCTTGCCCGCGAGCTCTGGCAGGGCGGGATGCAGGCGGCTCCATTTGCGCTCGCTGCGCCACTCGGCATCGATTTCGATCCCGAACACCTCGAACGGCCCCTTGCGCCAGGGCATGAAGGCCCGCAAGGTGTGCCACACTCGCTCCCTCTCCGCCGGTGCGATCTCATTCTCTCGGCCGATCCGCACCACATCTCCTGAAAAATCGCAAAATCTTGCGCGCAAATGGCAAACCGCCTCGAATGGCTGCCGGAAGCGAAGGACCCCTTTTTTGTCCGAATGAAGGAGTCGATCATTGGCGGTACGCAGCCTGCTGATCTTTTCTTTGTCTGCGGCGCGGAACGGTTCGAGGTCGAGATAGTCGGGCATGTCGATTCAAAAAAGAAGAATGGCAATTGACTCAGATCAAGGCCTGCCTCGTCCTGGATGTGGCATCATGAGGTTACTAGCTATCGAGCATAACCTTCAATGGACGAATCGGTCTTTTGCTGACTGCTGGTGACCGACCGCTCGTTTCCGAGCAAACCCGAAACCCGAAAAAGGGGAAACCATGAAAAAGATCGACCTTGACAAGGCCCGCCAGTTCAGCGACAAGGGCATGAATAAATTTCTGGTGCACGATTCCGCCAATTTCAAAATCATTAATTTCAACTTGGCGGCCGGCCAGACCTTTCCAGTACATTCCCACGACATCGAGGGCGAGCTGAGCATCACAGTGATCGAAGGCAAGGGAGCATTCCTGGGCAAGGAGGATGCGGCGATTCCCGCCAAGCAGGGGGACATCCTCATCTCCGAGATCCGGGAGCCCCACGGGGTGCGCGCCGAAACCGACATGCGGATTCTGGTGACCATCGCCCCGCCCATTTAAAGAGCGAATTGTATTGAGAAAAGCAGGAGCTGCTTCACTTTCACTCCTACCTTGTAACTTGTTACTATTTACGACTTCACCGCTACCATCGAAACAAAATTGAACCAGCGGGAGAAGGTCTCAATTTCCCGAAAACCGGCCTCTGCAAGCAGGGCTAGATTTTCTTCGGCCGTGAGGGGCACTAGCACATTCTCGAGGGCCTCCCGCTTTCTGGCGATCTCAGTTTCCGAATAACCCTGGTCGCGCTTGAAGTCGAGATGGATATCCATGAAGGCCCGATCGAGCTCCGGCCCGGGGGCGATCAACTTCTCGCTCAGGATAAGGACCCCGCCGACCCAGAGGGCCGCATGCACCCGGTCCAGGAAATCCCGCCGCCGAGCTGGGGCCACGAACTGGAGTGTGTAGTTGAGGATCACCGCCCCGGGATTATCCAGACCGGCCCGGGTTATGTCCTCCCGGATGAACCGGATTCGGTCGCTCCTGGAAAAAAGCTCCGCCTTGCGGGTAGCCTTTTTGATCATGGCCGGCGAATTGTCGATGCCGATAAAGGCGAGCTCGATCCCCTCCAGCCTCCGGGCCAGTTCCAGCAGGGTATTGCCGGTGGAGCAGCCCAGGTCGTAGACCCTGTCGCCGGACCGCAGGAACCGGGCGAGCAGTTCGCCGATCATGCCCATCACCTGGGCGTAGCTCGGGACCGAGCGGGCCAGCATGTCGTCGAACACTTCGGCCACCCGGTCGTTGAACTCGAAAGGCCGGACACCGCTCCCTTTGAATAGCTCATCTTTCGCCATCGATTTCTCTCTTTTCAGAGACCGGGGCGTAGCGTGCCGCTTCCTGGTCGTAGTCCGGAAACCCCACCACCTCCCGCAAGTCTGCAAACGAAAGAAGATCTCGCGTCTGCCGACCCGTCTGCAGCTCGCGCAGACTCTCCTGCATGGCCCGGATGGAGGCGTTGAGAAGAGTGAGCGGATAGGCGGCGATGGTGTAGCCGATCTCCTCAAGCCTTGCCGGAGGCAGCACCGGCGTTCGCCCCTCTTCCAGCATGTTGGCGAGCTTGGGGCCGGGGAC
>JARRJE010000126.1:0-5832 GCA_037379765.1 Deltaproteobacteria bacterium | reverse complement strand
TCGCCGATGGTCCGAAGCAGGACCACCATCTCTTTGGAGAGGGTCTCGATCATGAGCTGGCGCAGGTTGCGGTGCCGTTCGCTCGAGGGGTGGTCCAGTGCTTCCAGCAGGTTTCGTGGCAAGTGGGCCGGGTCATTGACCAGCATGTTCAGAAGATCGGTGCGGGTGATCACCCCGATGATCTTTCCTTCATCTTTGACTGGAATGAAGCGCTGGCGATGGTTGATGATGAGCTCCTGAATATCGGCCAGGGTGGCAGTCGGGGGCAGGGTGGCGAATTCGCTGGTCATGTACTCGGTCACCGGCAGCTCGCCCAGACCGTGATAGATGGATTTCTCGACCACTCGCCGGGAGATGAGCCCTTGCATCTCGCCTTTCTCGTTGATCACCGGCAGGACAGTAATGTTGTACCGGGTCAGAAGATCATTGGCGTCGCGGATAGTCACCTCAGGCCGCACCGAGATCACTGGTGCGCTCATCAGCTCGCGGGCGAGGCTCACCGGCCTCACGTGCCGATGGAGCAAAAGGAGCAGGTGCTCTTCCGCTTGGGGCAGGGTCATGTTCTTGAGGGTGGCCGAGGCTGCCGAGGCATGGCCGCCGCCTCCCAAATCACGGGTAATGACACCGACGTTCACCTCTGAGATTCGGCTCCTGGCAATGAGGTAGATCCGATCGTCCATGCTGGCCAGAGCGAAGAGGACGTTGATGTTCTCCATCACCATCACCCGCCGGACCAGGAGGGCGAATTCATCGACGTAGGCAGGAAGGGCGATCTTGGCAAGGACGATATCGATCCCCTGGATTGTGTAGGTGCTCGCCGATTTGATCAGCTCGTGCAGCAGGCCCACCTGCTCGGCGGTAAGCTCCTGGGGAATGAACTGAGAGACCGCTTGGAGGTTGGCGCCTTGCTTGAGCAGCCAAGCCATAGCCGTGAAATCTTCCGGAACGGTCCCTTCGAAGGTGAAGGAGCCGGTGTCCTCGAAGAGGGCTAACGCCAGCAGAGTGGCTTCGGCCTCGCTGATGTTAATCCTTTTCTCCGTGAACAGTTGGGTGAAAATGGTGGCGGTGGAGCCCACCGGCCGGATGATCTCCAACGTGCCTTTCAGATCCCCGGGGGCGTCTGGGTGGTGATCGTAAAGGTGAATCTCGAGTCCGGGATTCTCCAGGCACTTAGCGAAAGGGCCGAGGCGGTCAGGCTGTCGGGTATCGACCACGATCAATGTGGTGACTTTGTCCAGGGGGATGTCCTTGGGCCGGCGAAAACCATAAAAGTGCTCCGACTGGCCGAAATAGTTCCGAACGCTTTTCTCCTGCGAGCCGGAGAAGGCGAGTGTTGCCTCGGGATAGAGCTTCTTCGCCGCCACCATGGAGGCGAAAGCATCGAAGTCGGCATTGAGATGGGTGGTGATCAGTTCCATGGTACAAAGATAATCTGAAAGAAGCCCTGAGGGAAGGGGTGGGATCGGAGGTAGGAGTCGGAGGCAAAACCTGAAACCTATTCCTTCGGCTCCTAACTCGCCAACCTTGGTGGTCCGTTTCGTAGTCGCGGTCGTAGTTGGATTTTTCGATTACCATTACGACTACGAAAAAGATAAGTTGTAAAATTGGTAACTTATCGTTTCAGCGCCCAGCCTCAAGCGAAGCGCTCCTCCAACCTTCCTTCCTCTTCACCCCCGGGGGTGGAAGCGCTGGTGAACCGTTTTCAGGCGGTTGCTGTCCACATGGGTGTATATCTGAGTGGTGGCGATATCCGCGTGGCCCAGCATAAGCTGAACGGATCGCAGGTCGGCGCCATGCTCCAGGAGGTGGGTGGCAAAGGAGTGGCGCAGCACATGGGGGCTGATCGTGGATCGGATCCCGGCTGCTCGAGCAGCTTCACGGATTATTTGCCAGAAGCGGAGCCGGGTCATCGGCTTGCCGGAACGGGTCACGAAAAGGAAGTCGCTCCGACGTCGCCGAAGCAGTCCGGGCCGGCCGAGCTTCAAGTAGGCTTCCAGTCGTTCCCGGGCCTCTTCTCCGAAAGGCACCAGCCGTTCCTTGCTGCCCTTGCCCAGGATGCGGATGAAGCCGCGGGTGAGATGAAGGGCGGCGACCGGAAGGGTCACCAGCTCGGAGACCCGTAAACCGGTGGCATAGAGCAGATGCAGCATGGCGCTGTTGCGAAGAGCGAGTGACTCATGGCCGGCGGGTGCCGCGAGCAGTTGATCCACCTCCGGCAGGGTCAGAACCTGGGGCAGCTTGCGTCCCGCCTTGGGCAGGTCGAGGAGGCGGGTTGGATCAGCATCGATGAGCCGTTCGGCATGAAGAAATCGGAAAAACGCCCGCAGGGACGAAACCCGGCGGGCGTTGCTGCGGCTCGAGATGCCGTTCTCCCGGCAATGGAGGAGATACTCCCGGAACCGATCGGAAGTGATCTCCAGCCCGGTTACGGATCTTGCCGCCAGGAAATCGAAAAAAGAAAGGAGATCAGCCTGGTAGGCACGGATAGTATTGGCGGCCAGCCGGCGCTCGGCGGCCAGATATTGAAGAAAAAATTCCAGGTGTGAGGCGAGGGGGTGGTGCCGGCGATCAACTTGGCCCGAAACGTCATGCTTCCGGCGCCCGGAGGTGCCTTTGCCCTGCATGCCGCGCATCGGCGGAATCTTTATCTCTCCCTGGCCATGCGGAGCTGGAGCTTGCGCAGCTTCCTTTGGGCCTCTGCCTGTTTGCGACGCCGCTTGATGCTGGGCTTTTCATAATATTCCCGACGTTTCAGTTCTTTTTTCAGGCCGTCCAGCTGTAACTTCTTTTTCAGTTGCCGGATGGCTTGCTCGATATCGCCCTTGACTTCGACTTCGATCATACCTTCTCCGTTTCAGTTTTCTGTTAATAAAATTGATAAAATGCTATTATAGAGCTTTTTTCGAATGGTTACCAGGCAGGAATTGAATTCCTCTTGGTCATGCTCATCAAAAAACGTAAAACGCCCTATATAAATGATCCTTCACAGGATTGTCAACTCTTTTGTGCAAGCGTTTACAGGCGCCGCATCCGCCCGCGATCAGCGCGAGCAACAAACTTCACAAGGCACAATAGGTAGAGATTCCCCCTTGTAAGCGGCTGCCTTTTTATGAGTGTTAACCGTTGAGTGAAGAATTTCACTTTTCCTCCGCGGCGGCAGGCGGAAAGATCTTGCCCGGATTCAAGATATGGCGGGGATCGAACGCGTCCTTCACCGCCCGCATGATGTCGATGGTGGCCTCGTCGAATTCAAGGGGCAGAAAAGGGGCCTTGGTGAGTCCGATGCCGTGCTCCCCGGATAGAGTGCCGCCCAGGGCAATGACTTGCGCGAACAGTTTTTCCTTGGCTGCGGCCGCCTGGGAGACCTCAGCGGAATTAGAGCGGTCAAGCATGATATTGACATGGATATTACCGTCGCCGGCATGGCCGAAGGTGAAGACGACGATTCCGCCCTCTTGGTTGAGCGTTTCGGTGAAGGCCACCAGCTCCGGGATGCGGGAACGGGGCACTACTACGTCTTCGCTCTGCTTGTGGGGCTTGATCTTGAAGGCGGCGGGAGAGACCGCCCGGCGGGCCGCCCACAAAGCATCCACTTCCTCATCGCTTCCCGCCTCCTTGATTTCGAGGACCCCCTCCTTGCCGGAGATGAATCGCCGGAGTTTTTCGGTCTGTGCGGCGACGACCTGGCTATCCCCATCCAGCTCGATCAGAAGCAGAGCCCTTACTGTTGCCTGCAAGGGAAAAGGCAGGGAGGAAGCGACGATCTCGATGGCGGTGGCGTCTAAATATTCGAGCGTGCACGGCAGGAGTCCCGCCTGGAGGATGGCGCTCACCAGCCGGGTAGCCGGCCCGAGATCATCCAACAGGATGAGAAAGGTCCTTTTGGCCTCTGGCGCCGCCACCAGCCGCAAGATGATCTTGGTGATAATGGCCAGTGTTCCCTCCGAGCCGATGAGCAGCCGGGTGAGGTCGTAACCGGCCACTCCCTTGGCGGTCCGTACTCCTGTTTTGATGATCCGGCCGTCGGCCAGCACTGCCTCGAGGCCGAGGACATAGTCGCGGGTGACCCCGTATTTTACCGCGGAGGGGCCGCCGGCGTTTTCGGCAACATTGCCGCCGATAGAGCAAAATTTGAAGCTTGCCGGATCAGGCGGATAGGCAAGGCCGAACCTTCCTACTTCTTCCCGGAGCTGGCCGGTGATTACCCCCGGCTCCACAATGGCGACCTGGTTGTCGGGATCGATTTCCAAGATGCGGTTGAGACGGCTCATCACAAGCACCAGACCGCCGGCAGTGGGGAGGGCCCCGCCGGTCATCCCGGTGCCTGCCCCCCGGGGCACCACCGGGAAGGGAGTGGCGGAGGCCAGGCGCATGATGGCGCTGACCTCTGCCGTGGAGCCGGGAAAGGCCACCGCCGCCGGCGGAAATTCCAGGCCGGTGCCGTCGTAGCTATAGCAGAGCAGGTCCTCGGGAGTGCTGGTTACGTGTTCCGGTCCGACGATCTGTTTGAGAAGCTTGATGGTGTCGCGATTCAAAAATGCCGGCCTTGATTTATAGGTGTTGAGGAAAAAGGTTCAAACCGAAGAGGCTCAATTGCGGATTTTACAAAACGTGGTAATCTGGCGCCAATTAAAACTTGTGTATGTTTCAGTTGCCGGCGCAAGGAGCGGCCGGCGCTTTCTCTAACGGGCGGAGAAATGCTCATGACGAACAAACTGCGGGTGGCGCTCTTGGCAGGAGGCAAATCGGGCGAACGGGAAGTCTCTCTGAATGGGGCGGCCGAGGTGGCCAAAGCACTCGATCCGGCCAGATACGAGGTCAAACGCTATGATCCCGCCATCGACCTTCCCAGGTTGGCGGCCGAGGCTGACAGCCTCGATGTGGCCTTCATCCTCCTCCATGGCCCCCTGGGGGAAGACGGCACCATGCAGGGGTTCCTCGATCTCCTGGGTCTGCCCTACCAGGGGGCGGGGGTGCTGGGAAGCGCCTTGGCCATGGACAAGAACCTGGCCAAGGTCATGTACCGGCAAGCCGGTCTCATGGTACCGGCCTGGCGTATGGTGACGGCGGGCGACCCCATAACGCCAGAGGCAGTGCTTGCCGGGTTAAGCTTGCCGGTGGTGATCAAGCCCGTTCGCCAAGGTTCAAGCCTTGGCATGAGCATAGCCCATACCTCCGCGGAGTTTGTCACCGGGCTTGAGAAAGCCTTGCGCTTTGACCGAGAGGTCATGGTGGAACAGCTCATCCGCGGGCGGGAAATCACCGGCGGGGTTATCGGCAACCGCGAGCTGACCGCCTTGCCCCTGGTGGAGATCATTCCCGGCGAAAACCGTCCCTTCTTCGATTATGAAGCTAAATATCAGCTCGGCGCTTCCCGAGAGATTTGCCCGGCCGAGATCGACCCGGCCGTCGCCGCCCGCGCCCAAGAGATGGCCCTTGCCGCCCACCGGGTCCTCCAGTTGCGCGGGTACAGCCGTACCGACATGATGGTGGCAGGCGACGGCTCTATCTATATCCTCGAGACCAATACCATCCCGGGGATGACCCCCACCAGCTTACTGCCGCAGGCCGCCAGGGCACATGGACTTTCCTTCGGCGCCCTGCTCGACCGGCTGCTCGAGTTGGCCCTGGAGCCCGCCGAAGAAGAGCGGCGCTCTCGGATGGATTAAGAAAGCGATCCGAATGCCCGGGTGAGCAAAAGTTTAACGTTCAGCTAGTGGCCTGTTTGGTTAGTTCATTACATTAATTGCTTTTTTGCTCTTTTAACAGATTCGATGATTGCTGCTGCGCTTTTGGTCCACTTGAAAGGTTTGGCACTTTCCGAATTATGAA